>CAZIWQ010000048.1:0-1029 GCA_964542355.1 uncultured Armatimonadia bacterium | reverse complement strand
AACCATGCCCACCAATGGCCCACTGAGGCGTTGCCTGACGACAATACGGTCCCATGGCAGGAGTGACCCCTGATGATTCGACCTGATGAGCTGGGAGAGCGCCTCGCCGGTCCCCTCGCCTCGATCCGCACGCCCTTCACCCGCGCGGGCGACATGGACATCCACAGCCTCGCGCGGATGGTGGATTTCGATGTCGCGGCAGGGGCCGCAGGACTGCTCATCACCTGGGGTGACAGCCTGTTCGCGCTCCTGAGTGACCGCGACATCGGCGACCTGACGCGCGCCGTCGTCGAGTGCGCCGCCGGCCGCGTCCCCGTGATCGCCTGCACCGGGCGCTGGGCCACGCCGCAGGCCGTCGCGTTCGCCGAGTTCTGTGCGGACGTACTGGCACGCCATCGGGGGGGGCGATCTGGCCGCAGCGGCCAGCGTCGTCGAGCGCCTCGACCGCCCCTTCTTCGATCACATCGTGGCGGTCCCCGGGGGCTTCGATGCTGCGATGCATGGACTGATGGCGCTCTGCAGGCTGACCGAGCGCTGGCGGCGACCGCCGTTCTGCAGCCTGACTGACGCCGAGATGGAGGAGCTCGCCGACTTCCTCGCGGGCCTGCAGGACCGGGCCAGAGAGCCAGCCCGCTAAGGCACGGAAGGCCTGCCACGCGGCGCGATGGGAAGCAACCGGGTAGCACAACACCACGGGTGGGTGCCCGCACATGCGGGAGGACGGTGAGGCTGGACTCACAGCCATCTCCCCGCCAGAGACCCGGCCGGAAGTGGCCTTTTCGGCCGGGTCTCGAGACCGATGCCGGACGGGCCCCGCACATGGCCTGCGGGAGCTCCCGGTCACACGGCTCAGCCCCGGGACCTCACAGGCAGCAACCAACCCCTCAGAGCCGGTGTCGGCAAGGTGGACATCACCTGCGAGCCCGGCGGGACGTATGACGAGCTGCTTCCCGAGAAGGCGAAGAAACACATCCCCCGCGAGTACCTGGGCACCCGGCTGGTCGTTGACGATCCGCTCTCGGCCCGCGT
>CAZIWQ010000047.1:0-14935 GCA_964542355.1 uncultured Armatimonadia bacterium | reverse complement strand
GTCCGTGGCCGGCCGGTGACAGACACAGGAGGCTAGTCGCGATGGCTCGGGTACTTGTCGTCCACGGCCCCAACCTCAACCTGCTGGGGTTGCGGGAGCCGGACATCTACGGCAGCAACACCCTGGAGCAGATCAACCAGATGATCCTCGAGGAGGCCGCCAAGCTCGGGATCGAGGTCAAGCTCACGCAGTCGAACTTCGAGGGTGAGATCGTCGAGGCGATCCAGCGCGCCCACGGCTGGGCAGATGCCATCATCCTCAATCCCGCCGGGTACACCCACACGAGCGTGGTGATCCGCGATGTGATCGCTGCCGTCCGCCTCCCCACCATCGAGGTCCACCTGAGCAACATCTGGGCCCGCGAGGAGTGGCGGGAGAAGTCGGTCACGGCCCCCGTCTGTGTCGGTGTCATCGCCGGGTTCCAGGCCCACAGCTACGTGCTCGCGCTGCGCGCCGCGAAACTGTTCCTGGAGCAGGGAGCCGGATGAGCGTGTACGCACGGCGGCGACGCAAGATTCGCGAGTGGCTTGAGCTCAATGGCTGCGATGCCATCGTCATCAGCTCGGCGGCCAATGTCCGCTACCTGTTCGGCTTCTGCGGCGAGGGTCTGGCGGTGGTTGGTGACGAGTGTGTGGTGTGCACCGACCGCCGCTACGAGCTCGCCGCCGACGCCATCCCCGGCCGCGTCGGCGTCGAGGTCCACCCCGACGGACACCTGGCCGGTGCCGTCGCTGCCCTCCGTGCGGCAAGGGTCAAGCGTGTCGCCTTCGAGGCCGAGGCCATCACCTACGCCACCTATGAGACCCTCGTCGCCCGACTGGAGGGCGTCGCGACAGTCGCCTCGCGCAAGGTCGTCGAAGGGCCCCGCGCCATCAAAGACAAGACGGAGCTCGCGGCCATCGCGCAGGCGTGCGTCCTGATGGACCGCGCGCTGGGAGAGGTGGCGCCACTCATTGTGCCGGGGTGCACCGAGCGCGAGATCGCGCTCCAACTCGAGCGCAGTGTGCTGCTTGCCGGGGCCGAGAAGCTCGCCTTCCCGCCGATCGTGGCCTTCGGCCCGTCGGCGGCGCACCCCCATGCGGTCCCGAGCCTGCGGCGGCTCGAGCTCGGCCAGATGGTGAAGATCGACTGTGGTGCGATGGTCGACGGATACTGCTCCGACATCACGCGGACAATACTCGTGGGAGAGCCGGATGAGCGCTATCGGCAGGTCTATACGGTCGTGTTCCGCGCCCAGGCCGCCGCGGTGGCCGCGGCCCGGGCCGGCATGCGTGCCAGCGACCTCGACACCCTCGCCCGTGACATCATCCGCGACGCCGGCTTTGGCGATCAGTACAGCCACGGCCTCGGACACGGCGTCGGCCTCGAAGTGCACGAGCTGCCCAAGGTCGGCGCCCGCAGTGATGAGGTGCTCGCGCCCGGCATGGTCATCACGATCGAGCCCGGCGTGTACTGCGAGGGCTGGGGGGGCGTCCGGATCGAGGACACGGTGGCCCTCACCCGCACCGGCTGCGCGGTGCTGACGCACTTCCCCAAACAGGAACCGTGCTGGTAGGCGCCCGCCGGCGCCGGGCCGCTACGGGGCCCGGCCGTTTTGACTTTTGGCGGGCTATCATGTACACTCACGCACGCTCATGCCCACGGCCGTGGCGGCCCCAAGCGCCCGTTGTCGGGGGCAGATCATGGCCGGACCGGGGTTCCCCCAGGTCGCGGCGACTACTGCTGCCGCCGACCCGTTCGCTCCCGGACGGGCCCCAGGAGGGGTGATCGTACCTTGGTCTCAACCCAGGACTTCAAGACCGGACTCACCATCGAATTGGACGGCCACGTCTACCAGATCATCACCAGCGAGCACTACAAACCCGGCAAGGGCCAGGCCGTTGTCCGCACCAAGCTGCGCGACATCAAGACCGGCAACGTCTTCAACAAGACCTTCCGCTCCGGTGACAAGGTCGGACGGGCGCACGTCGCCCGCCGCAACCACCAGTTCCTCTACTCGGACGGCGAGACGTTCTACTTCATGGACAACGAGACCTATGACCAGGTGGAGTTGACCGTCGATCAAGTCGGCGAGCTCGCCAAGTGGCTCAAGGAGAGCGAGGACGTCGCGATCATCACCTACGAGGGTGAGCTGATCGGCATCGAAGTGGCCAACACCGTGATCCGCGAGGTCGTGCGCACCGACCCCGGCCTGCGCGGTGACACCGCCACCGGCGGCACCAAACCCGCAGTGCTCGAGGGGGGCGCGACGGTCATGGTTCCGCTCTTCCTCCAGGAAGGCGAGAAGGTCAAGATCGATACCCGCAGCGGGGAATATGTGGAGCGCGCATGATCGACCGGGACCGCGTCCAGCAGGTGATCGGCCTGCTCAAGCAGTCGAGCGCGATGGAGTTGGCGGTGCGGGAGGGTGCCAGCTTCATCCGCGTCCGCCGGACGCCGCCGCCCGCGCCCGTCGTCGCCGGCAGCGGGCCCGGCGAGGTGACGCCTGCCACCGGCGCCTCCGCTCCGGCCACCGCCCCGACCGGCGATTGCGTCGTCCGGGCGCGGCTGGTCGGGCGTCTCTACCACGGCAAGGGCGCCGGGCAGCCCCCCATCGTCAAGATCGGTGACCGCGTCGCACACGATCAGGTCATCGCCACGATCGAGGCGCTGGGCAAGCTCACCGGCGTCCCCGCCCCCGCCGCCGGTATCGTGATCGAGTTCCTGACCGAGGACGGCACCCCGGTGCAGTACGGGGCACCCCTCATCCGCCTGAAGCCGGCGCCGGGGGACTGACATGAGCCTGCGGACGCGTGGTCTGGTACTGGTGGAGATCCTGGTCGTGATCGTGATCATTGTGCTCCTGGCGGCCGCGTACCTGGGGCTCAGCAAGCGGGGCGCCGGGCCGGGCTCCGCCTCCACCCCCCAGGCCGCCACCGACAAGGCTCGCGGCGTCGAGTGCGCCAACAACCTCAAGCAGGTCCGCGCGCTCCTGGAGATGCAGGTCGCCGATGCCGGCAGCTACCCCGCGGCGCTCAACGGCGAGAATGCGATGAACCGCTGTCCCGTAAGCAACCAGCCGTACCGCTACGACGCCCAGACGGGCCGCGTATGGTGTACAACCCCCGGCCACCAGACGTTCTGAGGTGGCGGCGGGCAGTGGCCGTTCCCGGGAGAGCTGCATGTTTGACAAGGTGCTGGTCGCCAACCGTGGCGAGATCGCGTGCCGCGTGTTCCAGGCGTGTCGCGAGCTCAAAGTCGCTACGGTCGCCGTCTACTCCGAGGCCGACGCCGACTCACTCCACGTGCGACTGGCCGACGAGGCCGTCTGCATCGGCCCGCCGGCGCCTCGTGACAGCTACCTCAACGTCGCCAACATCATCAGTGCCGCGAAGCTGACCGGAGCGCAGGCCATTCACCCCGGGTATGGGTTCCTGTCGGAAGTGGCGAGCTTCGCGGAGATCTGCGAAGCCAGCGACATTGCCTTCATCGGACCGCCGTCGCACGTCATCGCCCGCATGGGCGACAAGAGCGAGGCGCGGCGCACGATGCAGACGGCCGGTGTCCCGGTGATCCCGGGCACCCAGGCTCCGCTCGCCGATGCCCGCGAGGCGCGAGCCGCGGCCGAGCAGCTCGGGTACCCGGTGATGGTCAAGGCGGCGCTCGGCGGCGGCGGGCGCGGCATCCGCCAGGTACAGAACGCCGAGGAGATGGCACCCGCACTCGAAGCCGCCCGCGCGGAAGCCCGCGCCGCCTTTGGCAGCGCCGAAGTCTACATGGAGAAGTGCCTGATCGAGCCGCGCCATATCGAGGTTCAGGTGCTCGCCGACAACCACGGCAACATCGTCCACCTCGGCGAGCGCGATTGCTCGATCCAGCACCGCAAGCAGAAGCTGATTGAGGAAGCCCCCTCGCCCGCAGTCAACAACGCGGTCCGCCGCAAGCTGGGCGAGGCCGCCGTCAAAGCCGCTCACGCCGTCGGCTACCGCGGCGCCGGCACCGTCGAGTTCCTCATGGACAAGCGCGGCCGCTTCTACTTCATGGAGATGAACACCCGCATTCAGGTCGAGCATCCCGTCACCGAGATGCTGACCGGGGTCGACATCGTGCGTGAGCAGATCCGCATCGCCGCCGGCGAGAAGCTCGGCTGCGAGCAGGGACGCATCTGGTTCAACGGTCACGCCATCGAATGCCGTCTCCTCGCCGCCGACGGCAACAACGGCTTTCGCCCCTCGCCGGGGACGATCGCGCAGTGGTGCATGCCGGTGGGTCCCGGCATCCGGGTCGACAGCGGGGTCGCCGCCGGCTCCACTGTCCCACCCAACTATGACCCGATGATTGCCAAGCTGATCTGTTGGGCCGAGGACCGGCCCCACGCCATCGCCCGCATGGAGGCGGCCCTCCACGGAATGGCGATCCAGGGTCTCGAGACCACCATCGGGTTCCACCTGCGGGCCCTGGGCAACGCCCACTTCCGCAGCGGCGAGATCGACACAAGCTTTATCGAGCGCCGAATGTCAGGTACGTCACAGGACCAATGACGCATTACGATCGCGCTAGCACTTCACAAGGTGACCCTCAGTCCGAGGCATCGACCCGCGGCGGGGCTCGACGCAGGGGGCGGGAGTTCGCCTTGGGGCTGTTGTTCCAGGCCGACGTCGGCGGCCAGGGGGCCACGGTCACGATGGTCAATGCCGATGACACCCTCGCCATCCTGATGCAGGAGTGGCAGATGGACCCGGCCGAGCAGCGCAAGCTGCGCACCGAGATCTCCCACTTCGGCCGCCGGCTGTGCGAGACCTACTTCCAGGAAGCCAAGGCCATCGACACGATCATCGACCAGCTCTCGCACGAATGGGCACTCGAGCGCATGCCGGGGATCGACCGCAACATCCTCCGCATGGCGCTGGCCGAGCTGCGCCACTCGCCCGATGTACCGACCAGCGCGGCGATCAATGAAGCGGTCGAGCTCGCCAAGATCTACGGGACCCCCGAGTCGGGCAAGTTCGTGAACGGCATCCTCGGTGCCTACGCCCGTCGCGAGGGGATCGTGTCCGACAAGGACGCCGACGCGGAGCCCTGATCTCCGATCGCGGCGGCGCCCGAGCGCACCCGCGGCGATCCGGCCGTGACGAGCACGACCGTCGGGGCCGCGGGGCCGAGATGGCTGTGAGCCATCACTGCGGAGGACAGAGCGCGCCGCCGCGGTCTGAAGGCGCGCGTTCGGCCGCTCCGCCAGCTTGCGAAGGGGGGATCCGCGATGGATCTGGCGAATGCACTCGTGTACGTCATCCCGGGCACGATCATCGCGCTGGCGCTGATCGTGTGGCTGATCCTGGCGACAACCAGTGGGCTGCGCGGCCAGGAGCCGTTCGAGTCCCACCCCGGCACCCTCCTGCGGCGGATCCGGGAGCTGGAGGAGCGCGTGGAGCGCCTGGAGCGCGGCGACAGTGGCCACTGAGCAGTTGCCGGGCAGGCCCCCGCCACCCGGGGCCGACGGGATCCTGTCGGTCCGCGAGCTCACCGCGTACCTCAAGCGCCTGATCGAGCGCGACGAGTTGCTGCAGACCGTGATCGTGCGGGGTGAGATCTCCAACTTCACGCGCGCGTCGTCCGGTCATCTCTACTTCTCCCTCAAGGATGACACCAGCCAGCTCGGGGCCGTCTGTTTCCGCTCGACTGCGGGAGCCCTGAAGCTCGAGCCGCGCGACGGCGATCGGGTCGTGGTCGGGGGGAGCCTGACGGTCTACGAGCGCGGCGGGCGCTATCAACTCATCGTGCGTTTCATGCGGCCCGACGGCGCCGGCGACCTCGCCGCGGCGCTCGAGGCGCTCCGGGCCCGGCTCGAGGCCGAGGGGTTGTTCGACCCGTCGCGCAAGCGCCCGCTGCCGCGCCTGCCCCGCGGCGTGGCCGTGTGCACGTCACCCACCGGCGCCGCCGTCCGCGATATCACCAGCATCATCGCGCGCCGCTATCCGCTGACGAAGATCGTCGTCATCCCGACCGTGGTCCAGGGCGAGGAGGCGGTCGCGAGCATCGTGCGTGCACTGGCCGTCGCCAATCATCTCCCCGCCATCGACGTCATCATCGTGGGCCGGGGCGGCGGCTCAGCCGAGGATCTGGCGGCATTCAGCGAAGAGGCCGTCGTCCGTGCCATCTTCGCCTCGACCCGGCCCGTGGTGAGCGCCGTGGGGCACGAGACCGACTCCACCCTCGCCGACTTCGTCGCCGACGTGCGCGCCGCCACCCCCTCGATGGCGGCCGAGATGGTCGCACCCGACCGCCACGAACTCGCCGCCGCCATCCGGGCTCTCGCGCGACACGTCACCGTCACGGTGGGCGCCCGGCTCCGTCAGGTCCGAGCCGGCTACGAGCGGGCGGCGACACACCCGCTGCTGCAGCGCCCGCGCGCCCTGCTCGAGTACCGCCAGGTGCGGATCGACGATGATGTCGCCGCCCTCGTGCGCAATGTGGGACGCCTCCACGAGCGCCTGCGGGCGCGGACGGAGCGCGCCGTCGCCGCACTCGACGCACTCAGCCCGGTCGCAGTCGTCCACCGTGGCTACGCCATCTGTCGCCGCGAGGATGGCGGCCTCGTACGCCGAATAAGTGATGTGCCGGTGGGACAATCCATCGCAGTCACCGTCGCCGACGGCGATGTGCTCGGCTCCGTCACCGGCCACCGCCCGGCTCCGTAGGGCCTGGCACCCCGCCGTCTGCCGTTCGCCGTTCGCCGTGGTAGGAGCGGTCCCCTGACCGCGAGCCGTTCGCCGTCTGCCGTCGCCGTCTGCCGTCGCCGTCTGCCGTCGCCGTTGTAGCCGTCTCCGTCTGCCGTTCGCCGTCTGCCGTCGCCGCATGCCCAATGCCACATGCCACATGCCGCCGTTGCCGTCAGAGGGAGCACCATGACAGACACTGACAGCCTGAGCTTTGAGCAAGCGCTGGCACGTCTCGAGGAGATTGTCGCGGGTCTCGACGCCGGTGACCTATCACTGGAGGAGTCCCTGCAGTTATTTGAGGAAGGCATGACCCTCAAACAGCTATGCCTGGAGCGCCTGGCGCAGGCGGAGGCGCTGGTTGAGCAGTACACCGAGGGGGACGCCGAGACGGACGAGCAGGCGTAGCGCTGGGATGCGCACTGTATCATGGGCACGAGCTATCTGGAGACAATTGACTCGCCGGCCGACCTCCGCAGCCTGACGCGCGGCCAGTTGGTGGAGCTGTGCGCCGAGTGCCGCGAGCGCCTGATCGCCACGACGTCGGAGACCGGCGGCCATCTGGCCCCGAATCTCGGCACGGTGGAGTTGACGATCGCGCTGCATCGAGTGCTGGCCTCACCCCACGACAAGATCATCTGGGACGTCGGCCACCAGTGCTACACCCACAAGCTCCTGACCGGGCGGCGCGACCTATTCCACACCATTCGCCAGCCGGAGGGGCTGTCGGGCTTCCCGCGCCGCACCGAGAGCCCGCACGACGCGTTTGGCACTGGTCACGGCTCGACCTCGATCTCCGCGGCGCTGGGGTTTGCGAAGGCCCGCGACATCCGCGGGAGCGATGAGCAGGTCGTCGCGGTGATCGGCGACGGCGCGCTCACCGGCGGCCTCGCGCTGGAGGCACTCAACCAGGCCGGGGCGATGAAGGCCGACTTGCTGGTCGTGCTCAACGACAACGAGATGAGCATCAGCCGCAACGTCGGCGCGATGTCGGCGTATCTCGCGCGCATTCGGGCGGCGTTCCTCGAGCCGGCGGTGCGCCGCACCCGCCGCGACGTGGCACGCATGCTCGCCAGGCTGCCGCTCGGCGACGCGATGTTGGAGGCGATGGACCGGGTCCGCGACGGGCTCAAGCAGCTTGTGGTGCCCGGGATGCTGTTTGAGGAGTTCGGCTTCACCTATCTCGGCCCGATCGACGGGCACGACATCTACCAGCTCCTCGACGTCTTCGATGAGGCCCGCAAGCTGCGCGGCCCGGTGCTCACACACGTCCACACACAGAAGGGCAAGGGCTATCAGCCGGCCGAGCGTGACCCCAGCCGGTTTCACGGCATCCGTCCCTTCAACATCGCCGATGGCCAGACGGCGCACAGCAGTGGCCCCCCCAGCTACAGCGACGTGTTCGGGGAGGCACTGATCGAGCTCGCGGAACATGACGAGCGAGTGGTGGCCATCTCGGCGGCGATGATCGATGGCACGGGTCTGCGCCGCTTCAAGCAGCGCTTCCCCACGCGGTGCTTCGATGTCGGGATGACCGAGGAGCACGCCGTCACCTTTGCGGCCGGTCTCGCCGCGGCCGGGATGCGTCCGGTCGTCGGCATCTACTCGACCTTCCTGCAGCGTGCCTACGACCAGCTCCTGCACGACGTGGCGTTGCAGGAGCTGCCGGTCGTGTTCGCCATGGACCGCGCCGGCTTCGTGGGCGACGACGGCCCCACCCACCACGGGGTGTTCGACCTCGCCTACATGCGCCACGCCCCCGGGATGGTGAGCATGGTGCCGGCGGACGAGGCGGAGCTGCGCGCCATGCTCGCCACGGCCCTGCGATACGACGGACCCGTGAGCCTGCGCTACCCTCGCGGCCAGGGCCGCGGGAGCTCGCCCGCGCGCCCCGTCAGCCAACTGGCGATCGGGAAGGCACAGGTGCTGCGTGAGGGCGACGATGTGGCCGTGCTGGCGCTCGGACCCCAGGTCTGGGCCGCGCTGGCCGCGGCCGAGCGGCTGCAGGCTACGGGCATCGCCGCCATGGTCGTCAATGCCCGCTTCGTCAAGCCACTCGACCACGAGCTGGTGCTCGAGGCGGCCCGCCGGACCGGACGCCTCGTGACCGTCGAGGAGGGCTGTCTCGCCGGTGGGTTCGGGTCGGCCGTCTGCGAAGCGCTCGCCGATGCGGGCGTCCGCGGGCCCGTCGTGCGCCGCCTCGGCGTGCCGGACCGCTTCGTGCCGCATGGCAAGACGGAGGACCTGCGGGCACTGTGCGGGATCGATGCGAGAGGTATTGAGGCGGCCTGTCGGGAAGTGTGCTGCGGGGACAATGCCGCACCGCCGGTCGACACCCAACGCGAAGCGATAGCGAGGTCGTGAGGCCAATGAACGGACACCTTCCCAGGCTACTCGTGGGGATCATCGTCGTGGTTGCCGCCTCAGCCGTCTGCTACGCGGGAGATGACTACCAGAGCAAGCTGGAGCGCGTCGATGCGCTCTACCGCGATGGTGCCTACCAGCAGGCGAAAGCGCTGCTCGAGGAACTCCTGAAGGCCCTGCCCAACAATCCCGTTGTGCTCCGGTGGCGGGGCACCGTGGCACTGGCACTGGATGAGCTCGACGACGCCGCGCGGTACTTCAAGGCGTCCCTGACGTTCGAGCCCGACAGTGCCGTCACGCACAACAACCTGGGCACCACCTACCTGCGCGGTGGCCAGGTCGACCAGGCGGCGGCGGAGTTCGAGCAGGCCGTGGCGCTCGAGCCCGACGGCTTCGAAGGCCACTACAACCTCGCCACCGTGCTGGGCCGGCTCGACAACCGGGAGGGCGCCGTCAAACAGTACCAACTGGCGTTGGCCATCCGACCTCAGGACTTCGGGGCCCTCGTCGGCTACGGGCGCGCGCTGGAGCTGGCCGGCGACACCAAGCAGGCGGTGGTGCAGTACGAGCTGGCGCGTACGGCCGACCCGAAGAACCTGCCGCTGGTGTTGACGCTGGGCGTGTTGTACTCCAATCTCCGCAACTACGCGAAGGCGGCCGAGATCTACTCGGAGGCGGTGAAGCTGGACCCGAACAACCTGGCGGCACACCTCCAGCTCGGCGCCGCGCTGTACCATGACGGCCACTATGACCTCGCCGCCGAGCGCTTTGGCGTGGCGGCCGGGGTCGACCCGAGCAGCTTTACCGCCCACTTCAACCTGGCCCTGTGCCTCACGCAACTGGGACGCACCGAGCAGGCGATCGACGCCTACAAGAGCGCGCTGCGGGCCAATCCGCAGAGCGCCCCCGCCAACGAGCGGATCGGTCTGCTCTACATGGCCCAGCAGAAGTGGCAGCCTGCCGCGGATGCGTTCGCCGCGGCCGTGGCCCTCGACCCCCAGAGCCACAGCGCACAGTCCAACCTCGCCCAGTGCTCCCTCGCGCTCGGCGACGACGCCGCGGCACTCAAGCAATGGCAACAGGTCGTTGCCGGGTTCCCGGAGGACGCCACCGCGCACCGCGCCCTCGGCCTGCTCTACTTCAAGCTCGAGCTCTACGACGAGGCCCTGCGCGAGTACCTCTACCTGATCGAGCTCTTGCCGCGCGATGCGGAGGCCCACAACAATGTGGGGCTCATCTACCTGCGCCGCGACAACCTGAGCGCCGCCGGCGTACACTTCCAGGCTGCCGCCGCCGCCGATCCCAACAACGTGTACGCCCTCAACAATCTCGGTGTCACCCTCGAGCGCAAGGGGCAGACGGAGCAGGCGAAGGCGCAGTACAAGCGGGCACTGGAGATCGATAGCAGCTTCGAGCCGGCGCGCAAAAACCTCCAGCGCCTCACGCCGGCGCCGGCCGTCGGGGGCTAGCGTCGTGGCAGACCCGATCCGGACGGTAGGCATCGCGACAGCACTGTACAAGCCTGAGGTCAGGGAGAGCGCCATCCTGCTGTGTCGCGCCCTGGTCGCCGCGGGGGTCCGCGTGCTGCTCAACCGATCCCTGGGCGAGCTACCGGGCGTCCTCCCCGAGGGCAGCGTCGAGTTGGTCGGGCCCGCCGAGCTGGCGCAGACCGATCTCGTCATCTCGCTCGGGGGCGATGGGACGCTGCTGGCCGTTGCCTGCCACGCCGGCCCGCGGGGTACCCCGCTGCTCGGCGTTGACCTCGGCAGCTTCGGCTTTCTCGCCGCCGAGAGCTTCGATGTGCTGCTCAGCCGCCTCGACCGCGTGCTGGCCGGTGACTATGCGACCGAGGCCCGGCTGATGGTTGCCGCCCAGGTGGTGCGCGGACAGCATCTCGTGAGCGAGCACTACGGCCTCAATGAAGCCGTCATCGCCAAGACCGATGTCCGGCGGCTGGTGCGGCTCTACACCCGCGTCAATGGGGAGCACATCGCCACCTATCCCGCCGATGGGCTGATCATCAGCACCCCGACCGGGTCGACTGCCTACACGCTGTCCGCCGGCGGGCCGATCGTCTCGCCGGCGGTCGAGACACTCGTCATCGTCCCGATCTGTCCGCACACGCTCTACTCACGACCGCTCGTGGTGGAGCCCACCGCGGTAATCGACGTCAATGCCACCAGTCGTGGCGAGCCGGCGCTGGGGGTCACGCTGACTCTGGACGGGCAGGAGGCCATCGAGCTGGACCCCGGCGACTCGGTGGTGGTCCGCCGCGCCGCGTTCGACGCCAGACTGGTCCACGTCTCCTCGGGGGGCTTCTACGAGCGCCTGCGCACCCGGCTCAACTGGGGCGCCGAGCGGTAGGAGCGCAGGCCGACCGTCCCGGTCGGCGGTCCATCGTCGAGCGAGACGCTCGACCTACGCGGCGACCGGACCGTTGGCGGCCATCCACATCCCGCGGGGCATCCGTGGCCGGTGCATCACATGCTACAGGAACTCACCGTCGAGAGCTTCGCTCTCATCGATACACTCACACTGCAGTTTGGCCCCGGCTTCACCGTCCTGACCGGTGAGACGGGGGCCGGGAAGTCCATCATCATCGACGCACTCAATGCCGTTCTCGGCCAACGCGTGGGGCCGGAGAGCATCCGCCGCGGGCAGTCGGCGGCGCGCATTGAGGCCCTGTTCGACGCCGCGGATGCCCCGCGCGCCCTTGCCGTGCTGGAGCAGGCCGGCCTGCGCGAAGGCGACGACACGACCGTCATCCTCAGCCGCGAGATCGCCGGCGGTCGCAGTACCTGCCGCGTCAACCGGCGGGTCGCCACGCTCGGCCTGCTGCAGGACATTGGGCGCTACCTGGTCGACATCCACGGTCAGCACGAGCACCAGTCGCTACTGCACGAGGACAGTCACCTCTCGTTCCTCGACGAGTTCGGCGGACCTGATCTCCGCGACCTGCGGGCCCGTTACGAAGACGAGTTCGCCCGCTTCCAGCAGGCGCAGCGCGACCTCCAGGACCTGCACCTCGGCGAGCGCGAGCGCGCGCAACGCGCCGATGTGCTGCGCTTCCAGGTCGCCGAGATCGAGCAGGCGGGGCTCGAGCCCGCGGAGGAAGACCTCCTGCGCAACGAGCGGTCACGCCTGCAGCATGCCGAGCGGATCTGTCAGGCCGTCGCCGTCGCCCGCGACCTGCTCGACGGCGAGGTCGACGGGGCGCTCGCGGCACTGCCGGCACTCGAGACCGCCGGCCAGGAGCTGCGGACCGTCGCTCGACTCGACCCGGAGCTCGCGGCCACCGCCGACGAGCTGGACACCGCCGGCGTCGTCGTCCACGAGGTCGTGCGCTCGCTCGCGGGCTACCTCGCCGCCGTGCAAGCCGATCCCGAGCGGCTGGAGGCCATCGAGCGCCGCCTCGCCGACATCGCCGCCCTCAAACGCAAGTACGGTGACAGCGTGGCGGAGGTCCTGGCCTTCTACGATCAGGCCGCCGCCGAGTTGATGCACCTCGAGCACCTTGAGTCCGACGAGGAACAGCTCCGCGAGCACCTCGCCCGCGAGCGCGAGCGAGCGGGCCACACTGCCGAGGCGCTCTCGGCGGCGCGGGCCGAGCTGGCACACGGGCTGCGCCAGGTGGTAACCGCGGAGTTGACGGAGCTGGGGATGCAGGCCGCCACGTTCGATGTGCTGCTCGAGCGGCACGACGACCCCGCCGGCCTGCCCGGCGCCGATGGCCGCGGCCACCGCGCCACCCGCCGCGGGATTGACCGGTGCGCGTTCCAGTTCAGCGCCAACGCCGGTGAGGCCCCGCGCCCGCTGAGCAAGATCGCCTCGGGGGGCGAGCTCTCACGCTTGATGCTGGTCTTCAAGTCGCTGTGCTCGCGCGGTGCGGAGATTGCGACGATCGTGTTCGACGAGATTGACGCCGGCATCGGCGGGCGCGTGGCGCACGCCGTCGCCGACAAGCTGGTGGCGGTCTCCGCCGCCAGCCAGGTGCTGTGTGTCACTCACCTGGCCCAGATTGCGCGACTGGCCGATGCACAGGTGGTTGTCACCAAGCTGGTCCGCGCCGGGCGCACGCTCGTGTGCGCCGAGCCCCTGACGGAGGCGGCGCGGATCACCGAGATCGCCCGCATGCTGGGGGCCACCGAGCGCGACGCCACCGCCCACCGCCACGCCCACGAGCTGCTCGCGAGCGCTCCCGCGCACCGCGAGGACGTCCGCACGCGCGCCACCGCCGTTCGGGTCTCCTCATGACCCGTTACCAGGCAGCCGCTGGCAGGGCTGCCCATACCATCATGTCAGGTCTGATGCCTTGATGCCCAGAGTGGTCATTGATGCCGTGCGCTGTAAGGGCTGTGGGTTGTGCGTCAAGTTCTGCCCGCGCGACAACCTGCAGCTTGTCGAAGCCATGTCGTCACGTGGCACCCACCAGGCGGAAGCCTGCTCGGAGGACGGCTGCACCGGCTGTAAGCTGTGTGCACTGATGTGCCCCGAGGCAGCCATCGCAATCTACCGCCGGGCCGCCCGGGAGGTGCAGCAGGGATGAGTGAGCGCGTCTTGATGGAAGGGAACGAGGCGGCGGCCGAGGGGGCCATCGCCGGCGGATGCCGGTTCTTCTTCGGCTACCCGATCACCCCGCAGAGCCAGATCCCGGAGTACATGTCCTGGCGCCTGCCCGAGGTGGGCGGGGTCTTCATCCAGGCCGAGAGCGAGATCGCCTCGATCAACATGGTCTACGGTGCCGCCGCCGCCGGCGGGCGCGTGCTGACCTCCTCCTCGTCCCCCGGCATCTCGCTGATGCAGGAGGGACTGTCATACCTCATCGGGTCCGAGCTGCCGTGCGTCGTGATCAACATGGTGCGCGGCGGGCCCGGCCTCGGCAACATCGGTGCCGCCCAGTCGGACTACTGGCTGGCGACCCGCGGTGCCGGGCACGGTGACGGTCGCCCGATCGTGTTCGCGCCCTACAGCGTGCAGGAGCTGCACGACTTCACCGCCGACGCATTCGAGATCGCCGAGCGCTACCGCAATCCGGTGATGATCCTCGGCGACGCCTACCTGGCGACGATGCTCGAGCCATGTCGCCGGCGGCCGGTCGCGCCGGCGCCGCACGGTCGCGACTTCCCGTGGACCTGCGGGAGCGGCCTCGCCGGCCGCGACCGCCACATCGTCAACTCGCTCTACGTCGACCTCGAGGAGATGGAGCGGGTCAACCTGCGCATCAACGCCCGCTATGCGGAGGCACGCCGGAACGAGACCCGCTGGGAGGAGTACGGTGCCGACGACCCTCGCATCGTGCTGTGCGCCTACGGCATCGCCGCGCGGGTGTGCGAGACGGCCACCGACTGGGCGATTGCGCGGGGCATCCCGGTGCGCTTGCTCCGCCCCATCTCGGTGTTTCCGTTCCCGTCCGAGCCGCTGGCGAAGCTGGCCGCGACGGCGGAGCAGTGCATGGTGGTCGAGCTATCGATGGGACAGTTCATCGACGATGTGCGTCTCGCCATCGAGGGGCGCTGCCCCGTCAGCCTGCTTGGCCACAGCGGTGGCGTCGTCTGCACGCCGGAGGAGGTCCTGGCGCAGATCATCGCGCTGGACAGCCGACGCTAGCAGAGCGGCCGCCAGGGCCCGCGCCATTCGCCGTTGCCGGTTGCCGCCGTTCCGTTCGCCGTTGTCGCCGTTGCCGTTGCCGTTCTGTGGGGCGGGGGCCTGTACCCCGCCGTGGTCCCGCTTGCGGGACCACCCTGAGCCCGCGAAGCGGGAGAAGGGCCGTTGCCGTCCTCTGCCGTTCCTCCCCCTCCCCGTGGGGAGGGGGTCGGGGGGTAGGCCGCCGTTGGCCGTCGCCGTTGCCGTTCTGTGGGGCGGGGGCCTGTACCCCG
>CAZIWQ010000046.1:0-14946 GCA_964542355.1 uncultured Armatimonadia bacterium | reverse complement strand
GCGCCGGGGGGTGCCTGCCGTCGTCCGCGCCGGCGAGACGGCGGCGCGGACGCGGAGAGGGGAGGGCATGGCGGGGCTTGGGGGTTCTACCTCGCAGCCTCGTGAACTGTCACCAACCCGCAACAGCACGAAGCCGGGCGTGCAGCCGAGGGGCCCGAGGTGGATCGCGTCCCCCGGGGAATCTAACACAGCGGCCGACAGGCCCGGTTGAGGCCGCTCCGCCAAGGGGGTAGGACCATGGCCATCGGGTACCCGGAAGCCGTGTGTCTGTGCAACCAGATGCAGGATGCCCTGGTCGGCAACCAAATCGTCGCGACCTCTGTCGAAGACATCGCGAAGAGCGGTGGGAGCTGGCGCCTCGGTAGCATCACGCAGGAGCCCGCAGTCTTCCAAGAGCGACTGCAGGGAAGCGTCGTGACCGGCGCCCAGAGCGTCGCCAACAGTGTGTTCCTGACCACGAGCACCGGCCATGCGCTCGTCGTGGGCTACTTCTCCGGCAAGCTGCTCTACCACCCCCCGGGCGTGAAGCCGCCCCCGCGCGCTTGCCTGACCGTTCGCTTCTCCGACGACAGCCATCTCACAGTCGTGATCTCGCTGTGGGGCCTCGTTCGCGCCCTCACCGAGGGAGAGATCCCGCAGTACGTCGCCCAGTGGTACGGGCGCGCGATTGAGCCGAGCTCGGCGCAGTACACCTGGGACGGGTTCCGGGATGCCGTGAATCAGGTCGAGGAGGCGCGGCTCAGCGTGAAGAAGTTCCTCACTGCGTTTGAGCCGGGGTACTACGTCTCCGGCATCGAGACCGGCTATGCGCAGGAGATCCTCTACCGCGCCCGGGTCCACCCGAAGCGACGGGTGACGTCCCTCAGCCTCGACGAGCAGAGAGCCTGCTACGACAGCGTCAACGAGGTCATGGCAGAGGCCATCTGCCAGGGAGGGCGCTACGACGAGCGGGATCTGTTCGACGAGCCGGGCGGATTCGTGCCCCATGTCTGCCGGAAGACGCTCGGGGAGCCGTGCCCGAAATGCGGCACGAGGATCGAGAAGCTCAGCTTCGAGGGCGGCGCGTGCTACGTATGCCCCGCCTGTCAGCCGCTGGCGTGACCCGGGGGCCCGCAGTTGAGGCCCGAGAGGGGCCGGACTTCGAGGGGCTGTCGCGAGGTACCAGCCGCAGACGCGTAGGCCGACCGTCCCGGTCGGCGAGTATTGTCGAGCGAGACGCTCGACCTACGCGGCAACTGCATGCGACGCGGCTTCGTATCCCGGCTTGCCCGCAGCGCAACTCCCACCCGAACGACCCTTCGCCGATGGCGAAGCCGGGATACGGCGCTGGCGCCGGCACCCAGTAACATGGCTGCATCCGAGGAGTGGGCTCTCATGCGAGAAGCGAACATCGTCTCTCTCGTGCTCACAGGCTTGCTGTGTCTTGCTGCGCAGGCGCAGGTGACGCTCGATACCCCCGGCCTGCGCTGGACGATCGCGGCGCAGGGCCAGACGACCTCGCTCGTCGAGAAGGACACCGGCCGGGAGCTGTGCGTCGCACCCGCGCCGGTGTTCGCGCTGACGACGGAGGCGGGCGCCGCTCCCGCCACCGTGGTCACACAGACCGGTGATGCGGTTGCCGTCACCTTCGCCGACGGCAGCACCTGCCGCTTCACCGTCAAGACCGGCCGCCGCTGCGTGATTCTCAAGCTCGCCGACCTGCAGGCGAAGACCCCGTGGAAGACGGTCACGCTCTGCCGCGTGCAGGTTCCCAGTGAGGGCAAGTTCGCCGGGACACTCAACGCGTGGCGCGGGCCGGAGCAGTCGGTCGCCGTCATGGGCCTGAGCCCCCAGGTGGCGACCAGCAGCGGGGTCGGCAAGGTCGGGGACAAGTCCTCCACCGGCCTCGGGGTGCAGTGTGTGGCCCAGTACGGAATCGACGACGCGGGATTTGGGCTGCTCGCGTGCAAGTCCGTCGACCTGCCGCTCGCCATCGAGGAGCTCGAGCTCCTCGGCGGCATCCCGAGTCCGCACTTCAGGGGCCAGTGGAACAAGACCTCAGTCGATGTGAAGCGCTCCTACCTGTCGGTGGCGGACATGACTGCGGCGGATACGGAGCAGGTGATCGCGTTCGCGCGGCGCTGCGGGTTCGGCTCAATCTTCATTCGCGGCGACGGATCCGTGCCATGGTGTGCGAGCCTGGGGCACTACGAGGTGAACCCCAAGGCCTATCCGGGGGGCCTCCCCGAGCTGAAGGCAACGGTGGATAAGATCCATGCCGCCGGCTTCCGCTGCTGGCTGCACCTGCTCGCGCCGTCGATCTCGGTGCACGACTCCTACGTGACGCCGGTGCCGGATGACCGGCTGGTGATGGACGCGCAGGCGGAGCTGGCCGTGGCCATCGATGAGAAGACGCCGACGATCCCGGTGACGGCGAAGCCCGTCGGCTTCCCCGAGAAGGAGGGGGGCTACCTCGGCGACTCCTCCATCCTGCGGATCGGCAATGAGCTCATCATCTACACGACCTACTCCGGCGCAGCCCCCTACGAGTTCGTCAAGTGCCAGCGCGGGGCGTTCGGGACGAAGGCGGCGGCGCACGCACGCGGATCGCTCGTCCGCCACGTGAAGCGGTCGTACCTGTGGTTCTTGCACGACGCCGACACGACCCTGACCGCCGAGGTGGCCGGGAACCTCGGGCGGGTGGTCCGGGCGACCGGGGCGGACTGCGTCTACTTCGACGGCTCCGAGAGTCTCCAGGGGCCGCACTGGCACTATCAGCCGAAGCTCCATCTTGCTTACTGGAAAGCGTTTGGGCGCGACGACATGCTGCTGCAGGCGAGCAGTGTCTCGCACTTCTCCTGGCACATGCTGTCCCGCCACGCCTCCGCCGACGGCTACGGCGATGTGAAGGGCTACCTCGACAAGCGCCTGCCGAGCTTCAGCTACTACTCGGACAACCTCTTGCCGCTCGACATCGGCTGGTACACGATCGGCGCGCAGACGACACCCGACCAGGTGGAGTACATCTGCCAGAAGGCACTGGCGTTCGGTGCCTCGGTGAGCTTCAACCTCAACCCGTGGACACTGGCGCACCATCCCCGCCTCGAGGAGATGGTGCCGATCATCCGCAGCTACGAGGACCTGCGGCTGGCGGGGACGGTGCCCGAGGCCATGCGTGCGAAGCTCCGTGCACCGGGGGCGGAGTATCGCCTCGCTATGGAGAACGGGGCGCCGGTCTTCCGGCGGGTGGTCTACATGCCGGAGGTGACGGTCGGCCCCGGCGACACCAACCCGCACCTCACCGTGACCGTCGACCCGAAGCTGGGGACGGGACGGCTGGGGGTGGAGGTGAAGATGGGGCCGCCGGTCACCGGTGGCGCCGGCACGCCGGGCAATGGCTGGATGCTCGAGGACTTCGAGGACCTGACCCCCTACATGGGCAAGCCGGGCACCGAAGCGACGAAGCTGGTCATCGGACCGAACCAGGCGGGCCAGTGCAGCGAGGGGGTGACGCAGACCTTCGAGGCGATCACCGAGGGCGCGCGGGTGGGCCGGCGCTGTGGGAAGTACACCGCGACGAGCACCCGCAAGGACGGCTTCGGCTGGTCGTCCATCGGGCGCGCGATCGACCCGCCGCTCGACCTGCGCGAGCATGTCGCCATCGGCCTGTGGGTGCATGGCGACGGGAGCGGGGCGGTCTTGAAGATCCAGCCGCGCGATGCCAACGGGAACGCGCAGGACCACTACTTCCCGATCATCTTCACGGGCTGGCGCTATGTGGTCCTGCGGCGCCCGGAGAAGCCCTCGCCGATGCCGATCGTGTATGACAAGGTGAGCCGGCTGATCCTGTATTACAACGGCCTCCCCGCCGGCAAGACCTGCACGGTACTGATTGACGGGATCGAGGCCCTGCGGACCCTCGACGGGCCGCGCACCTCCCCGCCGGAGTTCACTCTGGGGGGGAACACCCTGGGCTTCGCGGGGCAGGCAGGCCTCGATGATGTGCTGGAGTACGTGGCCGGCGACCGGGCGCGCCTGACACGGGCTGATGGCAAGGTCGAGACGGTGGCCGTCACGGGGGCGCTGGGTGCTCTCCCGGCCGGGGAGAGCGAGATTGCGGTATCACTCCCTGAGAGCGGAGCCGGCAAGCGCGTGGTGACCGTGCGGCCGATGGTGATCTACGACGAGTGACGAAGCCTCGTGGCGCCGCCGTGGCCGTCGCCGTCTGTAGGGCGGGACCCCGCCGGGGCGGCGACCACGGGACGGCGACCTACCCCCCGCCCCCCTCTCCACGGGGAGGGGGAGGAACGGCAGATCACGGCCGGAAGCGTGCCGTGTTATTGGGCGGGGACCCGTCGCCAGGGCATCGGGGTCCAGCACGTTGCCGGTGGGATTATTGGGCTGCCCCAGTACCACCAGCTCATCGCCCGCAAGCTCCCCCACCAGCGCCTCAAGGCTCAAGTGGACCCCTGTCTCCGGGGGGGAGCAGAAGGCGTCGCACTGACAGGTGCGCGCGCTCGGCGGCCACGACATAGTCCACATAAGGGGGCACGGGGATCAGCGCCCGAGTGATTCCCAGCACCGCCGGTAGGGCGAGTAGCAACTCGGAAGCCCCGGTGCCTACAACGACGCGGTCCGGCGTCACCTGATGGCGTTGCGCCAGCAGGGCTGTCAGGGCGGTGCTGTCAGGATCGGGGTAGTGGAGCACGGTCTCGACGGCGCGGCTGATCAGTGGCCGCAGTTGCTCCGGAGGCCCGAGGGGGTTGCGGTTGGCGCTGAAGTCAAGGATCGTCTCCCGCGACAAGCCAGAGTTCCGAGCCAGAGCGAACAGGTTGCCACCATGTCGGGCCATTCCATCTATCTCCAGAGGTGGCGTCGGGGACCGGGGGCTCGTCTCTGACCACCTCTGGCTGGGAAAACAAGACGCGGAATCCTGCGCCCATCGACAACGGGCACAGGATTCCGCATTCAATCCGTGCAGGGGACAAGGCGGGCCCAAACTCACCCGGGGCCCCAACCAGTCTATTCATCATGCGCAGGTAGGTCTTCTGACTTCCGGATCAGTCTACTGGCCGCGCCTTCCCATCTGACCAGCAGGCCATCCGCGCCAGTGATGGCCGGGTCCTTTGCAGTGGCGCTTGTTCGTCCGTGGTCACCCGCATCCACCGGATGACAGCCCGCTTCCTGCGTACCCAGCTTGACTTCCGATGAGATCTGCGTAAGTAGCGCAACAGTCGTGTCGTGCCGGACGAGGGGACGCCCTCTACTCCTTCCGCTTCGGGTTCTTGGGGAACCAGCCCTTTCGTACGCGTTCCTCCTGTTCGAAGAGCTCCCGGACACTCCACAGACAGGCGAAGCCCGTTACGCCGCAAAGCGAGGAGACAAGAGCGGACGCCGCGAAGTACGCTGCCAGCAGGAACAGCACGCCCATGGCTATGAACAGCGGGAAGATGCGCTTGGTGAAGTAGTATTCCGCTTTGACCACGATCGGGTGGAATAGACCTATCAGCAGGAAAGCACAAAGCCCAACCAGGATGCCATGCATGTCTGCCCTTCCTTGCGTCTTGCTTAAGAAACGGCTTACCCATCTACCCGACCACGCCTTCTCGGCTCAACCTTCGCTTCCTTTCGCCAGTTCCCCTGTTTGGCATGACATGCGGCCGCGGAGCGGGCACCTGAGCTGGTGCGCTTTTCTGTTCCGTTGACCTGCCGCATGTCGGGACCGAGCGGACACCTCTGATGGCGTGTACGACAGGTCGCCAATCACGCCGGATTACCGGCGCTGGCGGTGAGCTTCCTGCACCCACACAGTCTGCCGGAGGATGACCGGCACCCGCGCGGTTCCCCTTGACGAGAAGGTGCGCTCCCGCCATAATGTGCGTGAACGATGGGGATGGAACAACTGAGGATACTACACCAGTGAGGTAGTGCTGGGGCCTGTGGGCCACCAGCAGTCGGAAGACGGTGCGAACCCGTCGCTGCCCCGCAACTGTAACCGGCGACGAAACCTGCCATGTGCCACTGTCTCGCTTGCGAGATGGGAAGGCGGCGGGGAGTAGAGTGACCCGGAAGTCAGGAGACGGCCTCACCGGCTTGCATCAGCAGCCCCTCGAGGGAGAGGGCGCGTTGCCACATTCACCGTGAATGGTCAACCGTGCTTCTGCTGAGGCGCGGTTTTCGCGTTCTCCGGCGCCCTGCTCTCGTGTGTGCTACTTCGTCATCTGAAGGAGAGCAGACCCATGCGCCGTCACAGTGGTTTTACCCTCATTGAACTCCTCGTCGTCATCGCCATCATCGCCATCCTCGCGGCGATCCTCTTTCCCGTCTTCGCCAGGGCCCGCGAGAAGGCGCGCCAGGCCAGTTGCGCCTCCAACCTGCGCCAGCTCGCGCTGGCCAACATCCAGTACGCCACTGACAATGATGGGTACTTCGTCCTTGGCGGGGCCGACCTGTGGGGCAGGAATAGTCGCCGCTGGCACGGCACACGTCCCGGCAGCGATCGCACGAGCGGCAAGTTCAACCCGCAGCTCGGCCCGCTGTGGCCGTACATCAAAAACTCCCAGATCAAGGAATGCCCCAGCTTCAGGGACTATGTTGCGGACGGTTCCGCCAATGACTTCGAGGCCGGCTGCGGCGGCTATGGCTACAACAACGAATTCGTGGGCAGCTCCCACTGGGATCCGAACCTCGGCAGCGACTACCCCTCCGCCAGTGACGCGGCGATCGCGAACCCGGCCGACACCTACATGTTCGCCGACGCCGGGTTCTTGCAGTTCTACCCCACCACCGTGTTGATCGAATACTCGTTCATCGAGCCGCCCTACTGGCCGGCCTACATTGAGTGGGGCGCCTGGCGTCCCGAACCATCCATCCATTTCCGCCACAACGGCATGGCCAATGTCGCCTTCGTGGACGGGCACGTCAAGGCGCTGCCGCGTGGGGTGATCAAGGAAGACGGCTCCATCTATGGTGGCACGGCAGACGATGTGACGAACGCCGGCTTCGGCTGGCCGGGCCCCGACTGGAAGATCGTCCCGCCCATGGAGTTCTACAGTTGGGATCTCAAATGAGCCCACGGCGACTGTGGGCCGCGCTCAAAGCCCGTCTGAACCGGCCCTGGGGCCGCTTTGCGCTGTGGGCCTTCGTGATTGTCCTGCTGTACTGGAATACCAGCCAGTGGTGGAGCCTGCGCCCCGGCGGCAAGGCTCCACCGCAGGTGCCTAACGCGGTCGTGTGCCTCAAGTGCGACTGGCGCGGCTGGCGTGAGACGCCGCACCTGCCGCAGCGGTGCCCGAGGTGCCGGGGGATGACGCTGCACTTCGCCGGCCTGTGCCCCAAGTGCCATGAATGGACACCTTGGGACTTGGCCAAGGAGGAGGAGCTGTACGCCCAACCGCGCCTCTTCCTCGAACGCGGCCCCGCTTACTTCTTCCCGAAGTGCCGCGCATGCGGCGCTCAGACGACCCCCCGCGGCATGATGCCTGTGCTGCGCAAACCCAAACTGCTCGAGCATGGCGCGCCCGGCGCCGGAGGAGATAGCCGATGAATCCCCAACGCAAGCTGATCGTGACCGCGGCCCTCGTGGTTGTGGCGGCAGGCGTCCTCGCCTGGAGCCTCAAGCCCAAGGCCAGCCCCCTGGGCAAGCGGGCCGGAGCAACCCTGTCCGTCTGCGCCGCCTGCGGTCACGAGGAGACCCGCACGCTCAAGTCCGTGCCTGATGTGTGCTCCGCCTGCCAGAAACAGGAAACGTACCCCGCGGTCAAGTGCCCCGGTTGCGGCGCGGCCAACGCCCTGGTGATGACCGGAGGCCCCCAGGGGCGCCCACCCTTGCTGACCTGTCGCTCCTGCGGACGGCAGTTCGCGCCCAAACGGTAAGGCGATGCCAGGGCCGTTTCTGCTTGGGTGGTTCATGTTGAGAGGATGAAGTAGATGAAGGGAGTCACATCCCAGGTCACACTGGTCCGCCACACCCCGGACGCCGAGGGGGTCGTGGCCGCCGCCGCCAAGCTGTGCTATGCCGCCGACCCCAGCGGCCTGCTGGAGCAGAACCCCGAGACAGCGCGCAAATTTGTGGCGCGCCTCCTGGACATGGGCCATATGAGCCCCATCGAGCACATGGTGTTCACTTTCTACATCGAGGGTGTGTCGCGAGCAATGAGCCATCAACTGGTCCGGCATCGCCTGGCCAGCTACTCACAGCGCAGCCAGCGCTATGTGGACCACGACGGCTTCGACTACATCGTGCCCCCACAGCTTGCGGGCCACACAGTGGACACGCCCGACGGTCCGGTTGCCGCCCCGGAGTACTATGCCGAGACAATGGGGTTGATCGCCGAACGCTACGCCGCCATCAATGACGCCCTCGGCCGGCGCGGCGAGGGCAGCAACGAGGACGCACGTTATGTCCTGCCCAACGCGTGCGAGACAAAGCTGTTTGTCACCATGAACGCGCGGGAACTGCTGCACTTCTTCGAGGAGCGACTCTGCCTGCGGGCACAGTGGGAGATCCGCGACGTGGCGGACAGGATGCTCCTGTGCGTACAGGATGTCTGCCCCTCGGTCTTCAACGGAGCCGGCCCCAAGTGCGTGCCGCGCGGCGGTTGCACCGAAGGCAAGATGGGATGCGGCCAGTACGAGCGGATGGTGGAGACGTATGCCCACAGGCCCCGGGAAGCGGGATGACGACGGCCATGCCGACTCTGAATGAGTTGGTCACGCAACACGACTATCTGATCGCGGACGGCGCGTGGGGCACCGAACTGGCCCGGCGCGGGATGGCGGTGGGAGAGACGCCCGAGACCCGGAACCTCAGCCAGCCACAGGCAGTGCAGGAGATCGCCGGCAGCTACGTCGCCGCCGGAGCGCAAATCATCCTGACCAATACCTTTGGCGGCAGCCCACTCAGGCCCCAACGCACCGGTTTGGCCGAACAAGCGGCCGAACTCAACCGCCTCGGAGCGCAACTCTCGCGGGCAGCGGCCGGTGACAAGGCCCTGGTCTTCGGCTCGATCGGGCCGACGGGTGAATTCCTGCGGCCGCTCGGGCTGATCACCGAGGAGGAGATGCAGGCGGCCTTTGCCGTGCAGGTGCGGGCGCTCGCGGAAGGCGGCCACACCCCGTGTGCCGTTGACGTTGCCGTCTGTAGGGCGGGACCCCGCCGGGGCGGCGACCACGGGACGGCGACCTACCCCCCGACCCCCTCCCCACGGGGAGGGGGAGGAACGGCAGACCGCGGCCGGAAGCGTGCCGTGTTGTTGGGCGGGGCCTCGTGCCCCGCCGTGTTCTCCGTCGTGCCGTGCGCCGTGTAGGAGCGGTCCCCTGACCGCGAGCCGTTCGCCGTGCCGCGCGCCGTTGGCCGTGCCGTCTGTAGGGCGGGGGTTCATCCCCCGCCGCCGTTCGTCGTAGCCGTGCGCCGTCTGTAGGGCGCGGGCCTGTACCGCGCCGGGGCGGCGCTTGCCAGAGGCTACGCGCACGGCACACGACCCCGCCTCGATCACGGTGATCGCCGGCCGTTGACGTGTGCCTCTCCTTGTGCCTTCCGCCGTACCATCGCGGTCAGGGGACCGCTCCTACCAACGGCAACGACGAACGGCAACGGCGAACGACAACGACGAACGGCGACGGCGGCGCGGCACAAGTCCGCGCCCTACAACGGCGAACGGCGACGGCGGCGCGGCACAAGTCCGCGCCCTACAACGGCGAACAGCGAACGACAACGGCGGACGGCGACGGACAACGGCCTCACCGGCGAGGCTCCGCCGGTGTCGGTTGTGCCGCGTGCGGGCCACATCGGCGGTCGTGCGGCCCCCTACCACGCCCGATAACCGGGGAACTCGGGAGCGAACTGCTCGTGGATCGCCACCGCCTCGGCCTCCGTAGTGAGGGCCATCTTCGAGCCGCGCTGGGGCATGTAGCGGGCCTCGTAGGCGTTCCAGGCCAGCCACTTGTCCCCGCGCTGGGCCCGCAGCGTCTCCAGCGCGCGGTCACCTCCCTCCCCGAACTGGTGCAGGGCGTTTCCCACGACACGCCAGCCGTAGGCGGCATCCGGCCGCCGGCTACCATCGCCGTACTCCCGGAACAACGCAACCAGGGAGTCGAGGGCCTGCTGGCGCTGCACGGGCGCCATGAACTCGTGCAGGTACCCGAGGCCATAGATGAGGTGGAGCCGGACGGTGAGCGAGGGCTCGTCCCTGACGAGCTCGAGGAAGTCCGTGGTCATCTGCTCGCGCTGTGAGGGCGTGACCCGCAGCCGCGAGCCGAGCAGGCCGTAGACGGCACAGTAGCGGACGACCTCGTCCTCGTCGCGGCTGAGCGCAACGGGGCGGAGCAGCTCGTAGGCCCGCTCCGCGTGCCCGGCTGTGCCGAGGTCGTAGAGCGCGCGGACGCAAACCTCGCGCACCGGGCAGGAGCCGGTGTGCAACCCCTGCTCCACAGCGCGCAGTGCACTATCCCCCAGCTTGCCGAGAGCTGTGACACAGGCTTCCTTCATCTGGAAATAGTGATCGTGGCCCACGGCCGCCAGGAGCTTCCGGGGAGAGTCTGGGCCGTGGAGCTTCCCGAGCGCGGCGGCGGCGGCAATGCGGACACTGGGCTCATCGTCCTGCAGCGCAGCCTCGATGGCCCCCACGTGCGAAGCGTCCCGGAGCGCAGCCAGCGCCGGTAGTGCCCGGCGACGCACGAGCACGTGCGGGTCGCGGGTCGCCGCGACCACCGCCCCGGCGTTGGCCCGGAGCTTCCCGGCGGCGATGTCGGAGAGCGTCTGCGCGCGCAGGCGCCAGTCGGCAGCGCCGAGCGTCTGCGGGCTCGTCGGCTCGCGGGTATAGCGCTCGATGTCGTTGACCGGGGAGGTGATGCAGGAGACCGGAGTGACGCCCCGCTGCACGTAGGACGCCCACGCCGCCTCCTGCAGCGGATGCGTGGCCCGGACGGTCAGCTTCACCCCGGTACCGGCGCAGGCGGCAAGCAGGCGGTCGAGTGTGGCCTGTTGGTCGGGCACGGCCCCGAGCTGTACGTACAGCTCATCGACGATCCCCTCCCGCACCCACGTCTCCCAGTCCATGCAGATCGAGCCGGTACTGGGGAGCGGATGGCCCCACCAGGGCTGCGCGGTATCCGGGGCCTTCGCGTCGAGGACCATGGCGAGCTGCTTGCCGTGGGCGTGGAGGGCGGTGCCGAGCTCGCGCAGGAACTGGGTCACGAACTTGCCGCGACAGCGGTTGAGCGCGTGTCGCTGCTGCGCGGAGAGCAGGTCACGGGTGGGGTCGGAGTCGGGATACAGGCGGCGGAAGTCCGCAATCACCGGCGGCTCGAAGCCGAACTCGTTGTCGTAGCGCAGGCCCACGTTTTCGACATAGGTGTAGAAGCTCACCCCGTCATAACCGTGCTCGGTGACGTGGCGGACGTAGCGGTCGACGAGCAGGCGCCGCACTTCGCGGGATGCAAACGAGAGCGGACCGGGACAGCGCCGCTGACCCCAGCGATCCCGGGGGCACCACTCGGGGTGCCGGATGCGGAGGCGGTCCTCGAAGGGATAGGGGCAGACGATCCCGACGTCGGGCTGCACCCCGTGCTCGAAGAGCCCGGTGAACAGGAAGATCTCCATCTGGTGGCGTCGGGCCGCGCGGATGGCGATGTCGTTGATCCCCACCTGCTGGATCAGGTAGTTGCACCAGGCGGTCCAGTCGTAGGACAGGGGGGCGACCTTGCCGACCTGGTAGTCCTCGGCCCAGATCTCCTGTTGGCCGCCGCGCCAGTACATCCGCGTGACGCCGTAGCTCTTCTGCATCCAGTCGAACATCGCAGCAATCGTCGCGGCGCTGTCCACCGGCTCCTTGTCCCAGGGCCACAGGTGGTCGCCCGTGCCGCAGTAGACGTAGAGCGGGCGCGGTTGATCGGCCAGCGCGGTCGCCGATCCGGCCAGCACGATGATCGCGGCGAGGCAGTACACGATTGGTAGCATGGGTGTCTCCTGTCCTGCGGGGAGGGAGGGTGGATGGCGGCCACACCCCGTGTGCCGTTGACGTCTGTAGGCGGGACCCCGCCGGCGAGGCGACCACGGGACGGCGACGGCGACCTACCCCCCGGCCCCCTCCCCACGGGGAGGGGGAGGAACGGCAGACCACGGCCGGAAGCGTGCCGTGTTGCTGGGCGGGGCCTCGTGCCCCGCCGCATTCTCCGTCGTGCCGTGTGCCGTCTTGTGGGGCGCGGGCCTGTACCGCGCCGACGTTGCCGTTGGCCGCTGCCGTGGTAGGAGCGGTCCCCTGACCGCGAGCCGTTCGCCGTGGCCGTGGGCCGTGTAGGAGCGGTCCCCTGACCGCGATGGGGCGCCGCTCACCAGGCGCGACGCGCACGGCACTCGGCCTCTCTCCCACCACGTTGCTCGCCGGCGGTTGACGTGTGCCGCTCCTCGTGCCTTCCGCCGCGCCGTCGCGGTCAGGGGACCGCTCCTACCAACGGCAGACGACACGGGAACGGCAACACCGGCGCGCCATCCCGCCCTGCGGGACGCGCCCTACAGACGGCACGGCAACACCGGCTTACAGCCTCACTACCTCATAGTCCCCCTCGCATGCCAGGCCGTGCCGGTAGTGCACCTCGCCCCTCGCCGGCAGGCCGATCATCGAATACTCCGTCACGCACGGATCATCCGGCGCGTGCCGGCAGATCGCCGGTGACCCATGGTGCCGGAGGAGTCCCCGCATCGCCACCAGGCTGAAGTCCTCGCTCTGAGCCAGCCAGCCGTCGAGGAAGTCCCAGCGGTCGCGGGCGTTGCGCTTGCCCTCCGGCGTGCGCCAGTCGGCTTCCGCGAGATGCGGGAGCTGGTAACAGTTCACACAGTGCATGTGTCCGTCCGGGTGCCGCGCCCGGCGCGTCTGCACGAGCGGGACCGGTGCCTCGATCGAGCACGTCACCCCCGCGCGATCCACGCATACGATGGAGTAGCCCTTGTCGCGGGTCGGGAGGCCGGACAGATGCTCCACGAACGCGCCCGTCGTCCGGCAGCGGAGCATCCCCTCATAGCCCCACAGACGGATCGGCGGGTGGTGGTCGCTCTGGGCGAAGATGCTGCCGACGGACGAGTGCCCCAGCGCCAGACCCTCCGCGTTCATCCCATCGAGCGTCGCCACCATGCCGCAGAAGGTGAAGGTAACGAGGGGGATGCTCCCGGTGCGGCGGATGAGGCGGGCACACGGCGGCAGGTGCCGCTGGGTCGCCCCCCCGTCGTTGTTCTTGCCCCACACCGGCCCGTCGGGTCCGCCGGCGAAGACGATGTTGGTGCACCCGTCACTGAGTGACACGCCATCGGGGTATAGCGGCATGTTGAGCCGATAGATGTCCTCGGGCGGGAGGTTCGCCCCCTCGGCGGTGGCCGCCATCTCTTCGAGGACGAGGGGTGTGTGGCGGCGGGCGGCCTCGAGGAACGTCGGGAGGCGCCGGGCGAACTCGGGCGGCCGCCCCCGCTCGTCGAAGATATCGAGGGTCTCGCGGATCTCCTCGCGCAGGTGCTCGCCGGTGGCGAGGCCGATCGCGCGCGGGCTGCCGGTGGTCTCAACGAGTTTCATGCGGTGAGCTCCGCTCCTGTCTGCTTCGTCCCCGGGGCGCAGCGACCACTTGTCGCGCATGTCGAGCGTCCCGCCGCCGCCGCGTCACTTGCTCGCGGCCACGGACTGCGTCGCTTCCTCTGCGCCCCGTGCTGAGCCACAGATCCGGAACCCGATGTCGCGCTCGATGTTGGTCGGTGCGACGCCGTTGCGCTTGTAGGCCATGCACTCCTCCGACTTGTCGGCAAAGGAGCCCCCGCGCACCGCGCGCAGTGTGCCGCTGCTCGGACCCGGCGGGTTGTTGACCGGGGCCGCCGCATAGGCCTGCGGGTCATACCAGTCGGCGCACCACTCGGCGACGTTGCCCGCCATGTCGAGGGCCTCACACCAACTGGCTCCGGCGGGGAAGGCGCCCACCGGTAGCGGAGTGCCGGTGCTGAGCTCGACCGCGGCGCAACCCGCCTGCCACTGGTTGCCCCAGGGGTACGCCAGCCCGTACGGGCCGCGCGCGGCGTATTCCCACTCGGCCTCGGTGGGGAGCCGTGCCCCGACATACCGGCAGAACGCCCGGGCGTCCGCATAGGAGATGCCGGCCACCGGCAGGGCCAGCGCGGTCTGGGCAGGACGCCCTCCGCTCCAGTGCGACGGCGGCTTGTAGCGGGTTGCCGTCACGAACCCGTAGTACTGTCCCTCGGTGACTTCCCACTTGCCGATCCAGAAGGGCTCGAGATGAACGACGTGAGCCGGGCGCTCGGCCGCACCGGCCCCGTCGTGACCCATCACGAAGGAGCCACCCGCAACCGCAACGAGGAAGTCGGGAGTGGGGATGGTTGCCGTCGCGTGAGCGCCGAGTTCGTCGACAGACTTGAGGTCAGCCCGCACCAGGTGCTTGCTGACCTGGTGCTGGCCGTTGCGGAGGGTCCAGCACTCCATGAGGTATGTCCCGGGAAGCACCTTCAGGGCGCCTTCAAGCCCGACCCAGCGCCCGTTAGCATACCGGTCGCCATCGGCGGGGGTGCGGATGGTGGGCATGAGCTTGTCGGCCGCCTGGGCAGCGGCTTGCGAGGCCTGCGCGTTGCCGGCCAGCATCTCCAGCGCCGCGAGCAGCCATGGGGCGAAGGGGCTGTCGGGCATTAGCTCGCGGAGTTTGGTGAGTGAGGGTCGGGCCTTGCCGAACTGCTCGGTGGCGATGTCGAGGGCGACCGTCCGCAGGAGGCCGCGCGCCTCGTCGGTGAGCCCGGTGAGGCCGCCGGTGCCGACGGCGGCGTTGAGCTCCGCCAGCCAGCGCCACAGGCCCGTCAGGAGCCCGGGCCGGACGGCGAGCCAGGCCATCGCGCGGGCGTCGCCGAGGCGCGCCTGCACGATCGCGTGCAGCAGCGCCAGGCCGGGGAGGTCGGTGGCCTGCGCGGGCTGGATCTGCGCCAGC
>CAZIWQ010000045.1:0-14987 GCA_964542355.1 uncultured Armatimonadia bacterium | reverse complement strand
ATGACCCGCCCGACAAGAGTGTCGGGCGTACCGGCTCAGCGTCGGTGGCCCGGTACGCCGGACACTCCTGTCCGGCAAGGACCCGCCCGACAAGAGTGTCGGGCGTACCGGCCCCCCCTCCTCCGCAGCGCTTCGCTCAGCGGCTCTCCTGCCCGATGGCGTCGATCTCGAACGCGCAGCCCGGACACGCGTCGGCGATGACGAAGCGGTCCTGCGGCTTGAAGTGCGCCGCCGCCCCCGGGTCTTTCAGCTTGATCGTCACGTCGCCGACGGCGTAGTAGCCGGGCCGGGCGGTAGTGATCTCGAACCACTGCCTGTGGTCCGCCGTGTACAGTGCCTTGCCATCGTAGAGCCGGTGGCAGTTGAATAGCTTCTCCAGGCTGTCCTTGGTGAAGACCCCGTCCGCAGTCACCTGGTCGATCATCCCCGCCGCGCTCTCAAAGCCCGGGCCGTGCAGCTTGATGAGATACGTATCGGCGCCACCTGGCACGATCTCCCTGATTATGAAGACCGAGCTCTTGACCCACTGCGGCCGGCTGAGCTTGATGGGCCGCCCGGCCAACTGCACACCCATGGGAAGCCGGTCCGCAGTCGCTACGGTGACGGCGGGTGTGTCGAAGTCCAGTGCCGTCACTGTCCCCCGGAACGCGGGGCGGTCCGCCGCCGTGCGGGTCGCGAAGTCGGCGGTGGTGCAGTCCACGTGGGTGAGGTCGCTCTGCCCCTCTCGCGGCTGCCGCAGCACGGCCAGGCGCCCCTGCAGCCTGCAGACCGCTTCTCCGTCGCGGAACTGATAGACACGGTCATCGCGCAGCGCTGACAGGAGGACGAAGCTCCCGGCGGCGGTCTCGACCTTCATGCCGACCGGCAAGCCCTCGTCACCCTCACCGATGAGCGGCAGCGCTGTCACCCGCTGCGTCAGTGGCTGCCCCTGCCGGGGTTCGAACAGGGCGCAGTAGACGCTGGTGTCGCCGCCGGTCTTGTCGTTGTCATCGCGGGCGATGATGTAGGCATCCCACGGCGAGCGGCCGGGCGGCCCGTTGTGCTCGCCCCGAGCCAGGTAGAGCTGGCGGCCCGGTGCTCCGGCCATCCACAGGTTCAGGCTGGTTTGCTTCTCGTCCCCCACGCGCCACTGGCACGACCAGTCGGCGGCGGCCGCGGTGAGCCGGAGGTCCTTGAGGTAGCTGTAGCCGCTCTTGCGGTCCGGCTGGTCGTCGATACTGTCGGTGATGCCTCGGCCGGTGTTGGCCATGAACGGCACCTCCGGCCCGGCGAGCGTCCCGGGCCGGGACTCCGGCGCGGGATTGCTCCCGTGATGGAGGGTGAAGCCACTGCCATCCTCACCGCTCAGGCTGTGCCAGACCCAGTCGCGCCGCGCGCCGCCCTGCACGCGGAAGACGTCGGCGACGAAGTGCGCCTCCTCGGCCAGCGACACCAGCACCGCCGTCCGGTGGTACAGGGGGACGTTCTCGTAGACATTGCCGCACCGGGCGGCCGTGGCCTTGACTGCGGGAGTGTCGACGAAGAAGTCGAGGCTCCCCGCCGAGCCGACACGCTGGTCGCGGCTGTCGACGACGACGGTATCATGGGTGACCGCGGCGGCGATCCACTCGCCGCGTTTGGGGGACTGCAGGTTGAAGGGATAGCCGAGGTCGGCGGAGAGGTCGTAGCCCCACCCGATGAGCTTGAGCATGAGCTGGCTCTTGTGGCCGTGCCCGGCGGCGTTCTGGGTGAAGTTGAGCAGCGCGTGGAGCTGCTTCGCGCTGGGGCCGGCGCTGCGCATGATCGAGAAGCCGATGTCGCCCATCAGCTCCGAGCCCTGGGGCGCGGCCAGCGGGTGGAAGGCGGGTGTGCGGGTGCCGCCGGCATCACCCCATTCCGGCGTGCGCCCGGCGCAGGTCTCCCGCGCCGCGAAGCCGCGAATGTTGGTGTAGCGCTCGCCGAGGACCTCGTCGACCCGCAGGCCCTGCGGATACAGCGTGCGGCCGCGGAAGGCCTCCAGGTACCTCCCCTGCTCGAGGTACGAGTTGTTAACTCCCGCCGCATAGCCGCTGCTGTCTTCGTAGTAGCGGCCGTCGCGATAGACGCAGTTGGTCAAAAGCTGCTTGAGGCCATAGCGGCCGTTGAGTGCCTCGTCGAGCAGGAGGTCGTGGCGGAAGTGGACGGCCATCTCCATCATCACCGCGAACTGCCAGGTGCGCGAGTTGCCGCGCGAGAGCGGCAGCGACCGATGCACGAACTCATACCCGCGGCCGAAGAAGTCCCGCTCGATGTGGCAGCGCAGGTCCTCGTAGTCGACTTTGCCGTCCCCGTTGTAGTCGCGATCCCGCCCCTGCTTGAACCACTCCAGCACCGCGGCCTGGCCCTCGATGCCGCCGAACATCATGTCATAGCACTGCACCGAGTTGTGCAGGATGTTGCACTCGAAGTTGTGGTCATCGAAGTAGGCGCGGGCGGGGTACGCGCGCCAGGTGTCCAGGCTGGTGCAGGTGGGGTAGATGTCGGCGACGCCGGCGAGGATGGCGAGCGCCTTCTGGGCATAGAGCGGGTTGCGGGTGAGGGCGTAGGCCCACCCGAGGCACCAGATCGGCGACCGGCCGAGCGGGCCGTCAAACTCCACCGGCTTGATGTAGGGCCCGGACACGAGGGAGCGGATCAGGAACAGGCGGTACGCGGCGACGAAGTGATAGCGGCCGGGGTTGGGGAAGCCCGCGGGGCAGCTCCAGCCGTTGCCGTCGTCCTCGATGCGGACCTCCGCACCCGTGCCCGGGTGCTTGACCGTCATCCCCGGCCCCCACTCCTCGTTGCCGACCTCGCACCGCCAACAGTTGCGGCGCCCCCAGATGGGGTGCAGCGTGGTGATGCTCCCGAGGTGGAGCGGGCAGCCGAGCTGATAGTTAGGCACAAGCTGGCGGGGGTTCTCGCCGGGGAGCATGTCGCGCAGGAAGTCGTCGCTGCGGGCAGCCCAGTAGTCGGCGATCCTCAGCCACTCATGCTGCTTGTACTTGTCGGGGTTGGCGCGGTAGTCGGCGTGGAGCTTGTCGGCCTCCTCGGTCTTCATCATGCCCTCGAAGGGGGCGAGCTTGCGGAGCTCCATGAAGCGGTCGAGGGACTGGCGGACCTCGTCGTCGGGGGGATAGAAGCTGCCGGGATCGCGCGGGACAGCGGCCTGGAGCGCGGCCGCCAGCAGCGCCGCGGCGACACAGACGCCGATCGTGTGCCAGGGCATGCGGGTGCCTCCTAGAAGAGCGGCCGAAAGGTCGTTCTGAGGCCGCGATGCTACGCTCAAAGGCCCGCAGAAGCCACTCACAGCCATCTCGCCGCTAGAGACCCGGCCGGAAGTGGCCTTTCCGGCCGGGTCTCTGGGGCAAGACCAGTTCCCAACTGCAGAAGTCAGCGTCATGACGACGCGGGGCTCTGCCCCGCCCCCGCCGGGGGTCACAGACCCCCGGACCCCCACTTGCCGCTTGGGTTCCGGACGGAGACTGCGTCTTCGTTCCCCGGAACCCAAGCACTGCGGCCTACACTTCGGGGTGCTGGTGCCCCCGACGCTAGCGCGAGCTTGCGCAACTGAGCACTGTCACTGGGGATGTGCCTCCGGTGTGAGGTTGTCGTGGACGCGGGTGTTGCCGGGCGAGCGCACGGACTTGTCGGCGCTCTGCGCGAAGCGGTTGTGGTGGATGTCTGCCCCCTGCGAAGGTACCCCGCGGATCACGACGGCGGCCCGCTGCTTGTCCAAGAAGGTGTTGTGGTGGATGTGGATCCAGTCGCCGGCGATCTCCGTTCCGTCCCCGCGGTCGCTGCCGCCGTGCATATCAAAGCGATGGGCGGTGGCGTTCTCTCCGACCAGGTTCCACGCCGCTTCATAGCTGTCGCCCGGGGTGCCGCCGGAGGCGATGTCGTGCCGGCACCAGTCGAGCTTGTTGGCGATGATGAAGCAGTTGCACTGGGCGGTGCACACCCCGTAGCCGTAGCCGGAAAGCTGGCAGTGGTGGATGCTGTTGTGGTGGATGCGGATGGTACCGGCGCCACCAGCCCCAATGCCCACACAGTTGAAGTTGTAGACCTCGCAGTTGTCCACCTCGCCCCCGTCGTAGCCCATCGACAGGCCGGTGGAGAACTCCGCGATGCGCTCGGGGCCGGCGGAGGGCCCCTCGATCCGCAGACCGGTGATCCGCACATCATAGCCCCCGGCCTGGAACAGCGGCGAGGTGCTCTTCAGGGTCGTGAACAGGCGCGGCCCCGGCGATCCGTTCAAGCCCCGGGTGCCCGCCAGCGTTACCCCCGCGGGGATGGTCAGCGACCTCTGCCCGGTCAGGTCCAGCTCCACACCCTCCGGGATGAAGACAATCTGCCCCGCCCGAGCGGCCTTCAGCGCGGCCAGGAGCTCGTCCACGGTCTTGACCGGGAAGTCCCCCTGGGTCTTGATGTCGCGATAGCCGGCTCCGCCACCGATGGGATCGCCGGTCGGGTTGGCTTCACAGCCGAAGCTCTCGGCAGGCTGCTGGGCGGTGCCGGGGGAAGTGAAGACTACCAACGCCAGGGCTGAGATTGTGATCCACAGCGCGAGGGGTCCCATGCCGCCGACCTCCGTGCGTGATGGCAGTAGCAGTGTAATCGGGCGCAGTGTCGCCTCTGTGCCCACCGAATGCGGGCCTCGGCAGGGCGGGCCCGCCCCCCGGTGGCGCGCGCCGTCTGCGCGCCGCCAGGGGGGCGCAAGATGGGGTCTGGGGCCAGTGGTCCCAGCGGGGTTTGGGGCGGAGCCCCAAGACGTTCATCAAGCGGGCTGTTAGCCACGCCGGTCCCAGACCAGGAGGGTGGTGTCGCGCGATCCCGACACCGCCCACTTGCCATCGCGGGACAGGGCCACGGTGAGCGCAGCTCCCTGGTGTCCCGCATAGCTGTGCAGCAGCTTGCCGGTCGCCAGGTCCCAACACAGCACCTTCGCGCTGCCACTGGCGCCCAGGACCTGCTTCCCGTCGGGGGTGCAGGCCAGGGCGCAGTACTCCCCCTGACCGGGTCCCATCGCCAGCGCGATCTCGCCGGTCTGCAGGTTCCACTTGCGCACGATGCCGTCGCGGCCGGCGGAGAGCCCCGATGCGCCATCCGGGGTGAAGGCAACGCAGCTCACCCAGCAGCGTGCGCCCGCGCAGGTGCGTACGAGCGTGCCGGTCGTGAGGTCCCACAGGCGCACGGTAGCATCGCGCCCGCCGCTGAGGAGGGACTTGCCGTCCGCCGACACGGCCAGCCCCGGGACCCCGCCGTGGTGTCCCTGCAGCACGGTCGGCGGCGTGGCCGCGTCCGGCCCCCACACCCGCAGCGACCCGTCATCGGCGCTGCTCACGATCCGTGTGCCATCGGGTGTATAGGCCACCGCACGCACGAAGCCGAGGTGTCCACGCAGCTCGCGTACCAGCTTGCTGTCCCCCAGGTTCCATTCCCGGACGACCCCGTCTTTGCATCCCGCTGCCACGCGCGCGCCGTCGGGCGACACCGCCACCGCGTAGGCGCCCAGCGTCGCGCCGGTGAAGGTCCGTACGGTCTTGCCCGTCGCCACATCCCAGAGGCGGAGCGTGGCATCGCTGGAGCCGCTGACGACCTGCTCGCCGGAGGGCGTGAACGCCGCCGCCTCCACGCTCCCCATGTGCCGGTCCCACTTCACGCGTGGCTCGCCGGTGGTGACGTTCGTCTCCGCCAGCAGGCCGGTGGCATAGCTGAGCACCCACTGCTCGTCGGGGGAGACCGCCAGCGTGTTGATCGTGCTCTGGTGTGGCTGCCAGGAGAAGGTCTGCTTGCCGGTCGCGCGGTTCCAGCGGTGGAGCGACCCGTCGCGCCCGCCACACAACGCCTCATTGGCCCGGGAGAGGTAGGCGACCGAGTAGATCCGCGCCGCCTCGCCGGGGCGATGCTTGAAGTCATGCGCCTTGCTGTAGTCCGCCAGTGACCACTCCACCGCCCGGTCCTCGAGGCCGACGGTCACGTGCGTTCCCTCGGGTGAGAGTGCCAGTTGCTTGGCTTCATAGACCGAGCACCACTTGCGCAGCAGCCGGCCGGTTGCCAGGTCGTAGTGCTCGAGGTTGTGCTCGTAGCCGCCACCCAGGATCGCGGTCGTCCCGCCGGGGCCGTAGATCGCCCCCGCGGGGATGGATACCATCTCGCTCTTGATCGTGAGCAGGGGCTTGCCGGTGGCGAGGTCCCACTCCTGCAGACCCGGCGGTGAGTAGCCGGCGATCAGCATCCGCTTCCCGTCCGGCGAGTAGCAGGCGGTGCGCAGGCCTTTCTGGTCGGTGTCCCAGGCACGGAGCTCGGCCATCGGGGAGAGCCCCCACTCGTGCACCTTCCCGGCGCTGTCGCCAAGCAGCAGGGCCTGCCCATCCGCACGCACCTGCACGCAGACGAGTGCGGAGGCGGATACCCTGGTGCTCGATTGACGCTCGCCCTTCGTCAGGTCCCACAGGTCGATGTTGCCGCCGGTGAGCACCACGCCGCGGCCGTCGGGCAGGTAGGCCAGGCCGCGCACGCTGCCGTAGCGCATGCGCAACGTGCCTAGCCGCTGTACGGCGCCGGCGGGGAGCGGGTCGCCCAGGCTGTCACTCCGGGGTTGCTCAGCCCAGACCGTGGCACCCGCCCCGATGACGATGGTGATCACGAGCAGCCTCACTGTACGCATGATTCCCCTCCTGTGGGGTCACATCTTTGATATTTGATATTCGCACGGGTCCCGGCGAGCAGCGCAGTGGAAGACCGAGGCCAGAGTGCCCTGATCGGCAGGCGAATATCAAATATCAAAGATGTGACCCCACCCTTACTTCGTAGACGCGGGCGCCCCACCCCGACTCGTTGGTGGCCAGGACGCGCAGGCGCAGCGCCGTCGCAGTCACCGGCTCGCAGTCATGGGTCCGGCACCGACGGACGTTGCCCTCAACGGTCGCCACCTCGCGCCACCCCTGCTCCGTCAGCAGGGCCAGCTCGTAGTCGCGCACGCACCGTCCCGCCGCGAGCGTACCCGCATGCCAGGGGTTGGCGTGGCTGTCGCGCTCCAGGTTGTCGAAGGTCAGGCAGATCCGGGAGATGCGCTGCGGGCTGTCCCACTGCAGCTCGAGCTCCTGGGGCAGGCCGTCGCGGGGATCCGACAACCACAGGTTGGTGGGCCCACGGCCAAAGCGGCGATGGAAGCCGTTGACCGCGTTGGCCGCCTCGCCGAGCGGAGGGGGAGGGGTCAGCTTCAGCGTTCCCCGCGCCCCCACCGGCCGCCACGTGGGGCTGTGATGGCTTAGCTCGACGGTCTGCGTGATCTCACAGTCATCGCCGGTCAGCCCCCAGCGGACGTGCGGGTTTTCACTCAGGGAGATGAGGATTCGGTCGTCGTCGCCGGTCGGATCCTTCGGGGGGAGCTCGAGGTCGCCGAGATCGCCGGCGAGCCAGCCCGCGAAGCCCGCGGGGACGCCCAGGCGGATGGCATGGCAGTCGGCGAACGCCGCGGCGCGCAGGTCATTCCAGCCGGTCGTGTGGTACTCGTCCATGCTCAGCCAGCGGCGCTGCGGCTGCGCGTGGGCGACCGTGAGCGTCAGCTCCTGCTCCTGATCGGTGTCGTTCTTGAGGTACAGCTCCACCTGCCGGAGGCGAGTGGGCCAGTCCCACAGCACGATACCGGCCGGGGCGATCAGCGGGACAAGCTGCGTGGGTGCCTGGTCATTGTACCGCCACTCGCTGGTTGCCGTGACGCGGGCCTGGCGTGCCAGGTCACCGGCATCCGCGCGGGGGCGGCACAGGATCGTCGCGTCGGTGGCGACCAGGCCGTCCTGGAGCGCGGCCAGGTGCTGCTCGCCCAGCTCGCGGGGGAGGCAGCCGTAGTCCAGGCACAGTGCCGCCGCCAGGCCCACGGCCTGCCCGACAGCCGCCCCCGAACCCATGATCCGGGTGCTCGCATGGGCCAGATGCGTGGCACTGATGAGCCGGCCGGCCAGGTACAGGTTGGCGATGTTGCGTGAATAGCAGGCGCGGTAGGGGATCCCATAGAGCGGGGGGATGCTGAAGGCGAAGATGTTGCTCCCCTCGCCCAGCGGGCGATGATCATCGAGGTCATGGCCGCCATAGGCGATGTCGTCAGGGAAGCGGCGGCCGGCCTCCAGGTCGGTCTGTGTCAGGATGTAGTCGCCGAGGAAGCGCCGGCTCTCGCGCTTGCCCGCCTTCGGGCTGACCCACAACAGGTCCCAGCAGCGAGCCTCCTCGCGGTGCGGGCCGTTCTTGAGGTGGTCCCACTCGGCCCAGAGTTGGTCGAGGAGACGCTCGTAGATCGCGCTGTCGTCACGGATCGTGTCCAGGTGCCCGCCGGTCTCGGTGACATACAGGAACATGAGGCCGGAGGGCCGATCCAGCCACCCACCGTGGTGGTGGATGAATGAGCCAATGGAGCCATGCCACACGCGCGGGGTGAACTCGCTCGTGCCCGCGGGCGGCGTGTAGTGCACCTCCTGCTCGGTGCGATGGGCGATGGCGACGAGGCTGGTGCCCTGCACCAGGTGCGAGCGCTCGGGCCCGGCGGAGCGCTCGCCAAACTCCTCGTGCGCCTCACTGCCCATGTCGAAGTCGGCGCCGGCGAGGGCGCCGATCTCGCCGTCACCGGAGGCCTCGATGACACAGCCGCTGACATCGATCTGCACGGTGCGGAACGCGGCGAGGTCCTCGGCGATCACACCCACGATGCGATCCGCGGTGACGAGTGGCGCGCGGGCATAGTGGCGCTTGAGGACGGTGACGCCGGCGGCGCGCAGGGCCGCCTGGATGACCGCCTCGAAGCGGCGCGAGATGCTATAGCCCATGGCGCCGCGGCCGGTGTGGGTCATCGCATCGACCCGGCAGCCCTCCTCGCGCAGCTCCTGCAGAATGCCGGTCTCCACGGCGTAGGCGTGGTAACGCTCGGCGCCGGTGATCCCGACCCCGAGGTTGGGGCCGCAGTTGCCGCCGAGCACTTCATCCTTCTCGAGCAGGATCGTGTCGCGGCCGCTCCGGCCGGCCTGGATCGCCGCACAGATCCCGGCGATACCGGAGCCGACGACGAGCACCTCGCACGAGCGGTGACAGTGGATGTCGGTGTGAGCCACCGGGGTAGTGCCTCCCTTGCTGTCGGGGCCGCCCCCATGGCGCGAATGCCGCCCCCGGTCAGCGGGCGGCATTCGCGAGTACGGCGGCGGGTCGCGCGTGGTGCGCGTCACTTCCCCGCGTTGAGGACGGCGGCGACTTCGGCGGCGACAAGCTCCAGGGCCTGCGCCGGCTCGGTGTGCCCCTGCAGCACCGGGTACAGGCGTCGCTGCAGGCAGTGTGTGATCTCGGCATAGCGAGGGATCCGCTCGCGACTGCGGGCCGCCGCCAGAATACCTTTCAACTCACGGTAGTGCGGCTGGAAGGCGAGGATCTCCTGATCATCGAACAGGGCCGTGAGTGTGGGGAGCGGGCCGCCGCGCAGGGCGCGCTCCTTCTGGATGTCATAGCCGGTCATGAAGCGGATGAAGTCGCGGGCCGCGGTGGGCGCCAGTGCCCCGGTGGGGATGGCATAATGCCACCCGCCGAGGAAGGAGTGGCCCTCGGTGCCCTGCGGGCCGATCGGCGGCGGGGCGAGGCCCACGCGCCCGCGCACCGGTGAGTCGACGCGTACCGCGCCCTGCAGGACGCTGGGGAGCATCCACAAGAACAGCGTGTGGCCGGCGAGGAAGCTCTCCTGCGGCTCGACCCCGTGACCGGGCGAGGCTAAGTTCGGCGGGGCGATCTTGTGGGTGTGGATCGCGTCGCGCAGGAACGTGAGGGCGCCCAGTGCGTTGTCGCTGGTGAGCGTGAGGTGCCCCTCAGCATCGAGCACGTCGCCGCCGTTGCTCCACAGGTTCACGAGGAACGACGAGCTGAGCCCCTCGTAGCTGTAAGCCGGGTACTCAAACCCGACGAGGTCCTCGTTGCCGGGGCGTGCGCACACGGTCTGGGCCTGGTGGACGAGCTCGTCCCAGGTGCGCGGGGGAGCGGCGAAGCCGCTCTCCTCCAGCAGGTCACGGCGGTAGAGCAGGACGCCACACAGGGCGATGGCGGGGACGGCATAGATCTGACCGGCAACCACCGCCGGCTCGACCAGACCGTCGAGATGGTGGGACCACTGCTCGGCCGGCAGGATGTCATTGAGTGGGCTCAGCCGCGCGGGCTCGATGGCCTGCGGCATCCAGTACATGCACAGCGGAACGACACTCAGGCTGGTCTGGGGGGCCCGCATCGCGCGCATGACCATATCGCGGGCCTCATCCGGGTTGTAGGGAATGTTCAGCGGGGCGGGCTTGACGCGCGGGTGAAGCTGGGCGAACCGCTCGAGCAGCTCCTCGTTCAGCTTCGCATCAAACTCGGAGAAGCTGCGGACCGCCAGCTCGATGGTGGTGGCCCGGGCGCTCCCCGCCATCAGCCCCTCCGTGCCCTCGAAGCGGCTGTGCACCGCCATGCCGCGTCCGTTGATCGTGAACTGGCGGATCCCCTTGTCGTGGTCGCTGCCGCGCATCTTCAGCACCGAGACGGCGCGGTGGATCTCGCTCTCCATCTCCACGTACTTGAGCAGGATGATCCCGTCGACGATGATCGAGATGTTCTGGCCGGTGATGTGCGTCTGCCCGAACACCTCCGGGACTTCGGTGACGAGCAGGCTGGTAACGCCGCGGGCCTCGAGGGCGTCGACGACGGCATAGACACTGTCACGCAGCGTGGAGTCGTCGCGTCCGGTGATCTCGAGATCAGTCAGACTGTCGATCACCGTGCGGCGGATGCCATCGGCATCGACGCGGGCCTTCAGCTCGTGGAGGAACTTCTCAGGCCGCACATCGAGTGGTGACTGGTAGACGACGTCGATCAGCCCGTCGCGCACATACTGCTGGAGGGGGAGACCGTAGCCGCGCGCCAGCTCAATCAGCTTGTCGGGGGCTTCCTCGAAGCTCACATAGATCCCCCGCTCGCCCATCGCGGCCCCCTGGCAGACGAACTGCAGGCCGAGAGTCGTCTTGCCGACCCCGGCGCTGCCGGCCACGAGGCAAGAGAAGCCGCAGATGAGGCCGCCGCCGAGCATGTCATCGAGGCCGGGCACGCCGGTGGGAGTACGGCACAGCCCGTGTTCCCACACGAGTCTGTTGCGCAGCGACGGCTGGTGGCGCGGATACACCCTCGCGCCCTCACCGGTCAGCTCCAGCACATGCTTGCCCGCGGCATGGGGGGCGCCGCGCGACTTGAGCACTTCCACCCAGCGGCGGCGCCGGCCGTCCGTCTCCATGTCGTACCGCAGCCGGATGACACTGTCGGCGAGGTATTCCTCGAAGGGCACCACGTCCGAATCGACGCTCTGCAGCTCGGTGGTGATGACGGAGGTGAGCCCCGCGCGCTTGAGGCCGTTCATCATGCTGTAGACCAGTGAGCGCAGCTCGCCCGCATCGCCGCCGACCTGGCTGAGGTGGGAGACGCTGTCGAGCAGGAGGCGTTTGGCGCCGAGCTCGGCCACCGTCGCCTCCACGATCCCCCCCACGGCCTGGAGTTGGTCGAGGAACACCTGGGGGGAGGTGCAGATGATGCGCAGCCGGTTCTCGGATTCGAGGCGGGCGAGGTCCCAGCCGAGGTTGAGCGCATCGCGCTGCATCTGCTGCGGGAACTCCTCGAAGGTAATGACGATCCCGGGCTCGTCGGCCTGGGCCCCGGACCAGATGAACTGGATCCCCACGGTGGTCTTGCCGGCCCCCGGGACGCCCTCGACCAGGTTGCAGCTCCCCGGCTGGAACCCGCCGGATAGCAACGCGTCGAGGCCCACATTGCCTGTCGACATCGGCGCGGCCATCAGCGCTCACCTCCTGCCTCGAGCGACTCCTCCGCTCGTGCGGCTCGGGCCTGCTGCTGGATTCCAATCAGCATTCTGACGATCTCCTTGCAGGCTTCGCGGTTGTCCAGGTAGGCCTCGCTGACCCGGCACAGGAGGTCCCACACGTCCATGTCGCGCGACAGTGCGTAGCAGATGTGCTTGCCATCCCCGCGCACGTGGCGTTCGAGCACCCCGCGAGCCGCCAGTCGCTCTAGTGCCGGACGGACGTCGTCGGCGGCGCGGTGGGTCCGCATGGCAATCCCGGAGGGAGTGTCGAAGGTGCTCGGGTTGGCCTGGAAGAACAGCGCGACGTCCAGGCCGACAATCGTTTGCGCCACCTGCAAGACGAACTCGCGGACTCGATCGTCCATAGGACATCCCCTCTACCCGCGGTCGGGTGAGCACGCCCACCCCCGGACCTGCCGACCCCCGTGCGCAGAGGACCTTGTTCGACAGGCGTGGCCGGCTCACCTGCCAGCATCGCACCTACGCCTCCGGACGGGCGCAACCACGCACAGAGCCCCGGCCGAGAGGGCCACTTCCGGCCCGGGCTCCCGGTGCGCCGGAGTGCCCTCCACCAGCGACGCATGCTACCCCGCAGACCCACGCCTCGCCGGGACGCGACTGCCGCGGAACGCCATGTGGACTGATGTGTCTACACAACAAGGATGTAGTCAGACACACTGTGAACCCGACTGCTGCGACTGGTGCCAGGTGGTGAGCTGCCGATGGGAACCTCCACGACGCACAAGTCCCCGACCACTCCCGAATGGGAGCGCGTGCGCGACCTGTACCGGGCGGACGAGCCACCGGCCGCGGAGGTCTCGCGGCGAATCGCGCTGGCCCTCGACGCGGCCGTGCGTGAAGAGATGGGTGGTGCGGGAGTGGTGACCTGCCTGGAGGTGCTGCTGGAGGCCGCGCGTGAAGCGGCGGACGCCCCGGCCGCGGGCCTGCTGACGACAGTGGCATCGGTGTTGGGGGCTGCCGGCGTGCTGCGCGCCGCGGCCGAACGCCGCCTCGGCCTGCGCGGGCAGGGCTCGCGGTTTGCCGACCTCGCCCTCGACGCCCTCGGCACCTCGCTGGTCGATGGGCTGCTGGCGCAGGAGGCGGTCCCCGCCTTCCCCGCGCTGACCGGTGACGCGGGCGCCCGCCTCGCGGCGTTCTCCACCGAACGCCGTCTCCATGAGCTCGCCGGACGGTTCATCAGCCAGGATGTCGGCTACTGCTTCCGCTACTTCGTCACGCGCGACATCGCCGAGTTCGTGGGGACGGGCGCGCTGCCGACGGTGGCACACGCGCGGGCGTTGGCGGAGAATGTCGGCAACCATTGCCGCACGCTGGCGAGCGATCTGCCCTTCGCGCGTCACGAGGACCTGCTGCACAGCGCTGTGATGGCGCCGGCGGCGGCGCGCGCGGGCCTGCTGCACGCGCCGCTGGCCGGGCTGATCGAGCAGGGGCTGGCGAAGATCGCCGCCGCCCCGCCGGCGGGCGATGGCGGCTGAGGGTCGTCAGAAGGGGGGAGGCTCGCGATGCGTTTCCGTGTCGTTGGGGGGCCCACAGATGAGGCCGGCGCTACCGAGAGCCGGTCGGCGGAGGCGGCCTGGCCGCTGGACTGGACCTCGGCCCGCCACAATGCCGCCTCCACCCCGGCGCCGTTCCAGGCCCTGACACGGATCCCGCCGTCACCCCTCGCGCACGACCTCACGGACATCGCTGTCGCCGTGTACCTGGCGGACATCGCGGCGCAGCGCGGGACGCGGGAGGCCTGGGTGCGGGAGATCGCCATCGACATCCCGGTCCGCGATCCCGACTTCTGGGATCGTGGCAGCGATGACCTCCGACACCTGCTCTACGTGCTCACGCGTGACAACTTCAGCTTCCGCTTCAGACAGCAGGCAAGCTCACCGTCGGCTGACACGGTGCCGGGCGGCGAGGACGGTGCCCCTGCCGGGGGAGCGCCCGGGGTGGACTGCGTCTGCCTGCTTTCCGGCGGGCTGGACTCGTTCGCCGGGGCCGCGATGCTGCTGCATACCGGGCGCCGGCCGCTGCTCGTGAGCCACCGGTCGGGGAACCCGACGGCCGAGGCGGCGCAGCGGCGGGTCGTCGCTGCCCTGGAGCGCCTGGCTCCGGGGCAGAGCCAATGGGTGGGGGTGCGGGTCGCGCCCGCCGGTAACGGCGCCCGGGCACTGCCGTTCCCGCCACCGGACAGGCGGGAGAGTTCACGGCGGGCACGGTCCTTCCTCTTCATGGCCCTCGGGGCGGCGGCGGCGCAGGTGACGGGCGTGAGCGAGGTGTACCTGTGCGAGAACGGCACTCTGACGGCCGCCCTGCCGCTCACGCCCGCGCGCACAGGGAGCCTGTCAACGCGCAGCACCCATCCGCTGGCGGTGAAGCAGTTCACGGAGCTGGCTGTGCGCGCCGGCCTGGGCTGCGTGATCGTGAATCCGTTCGTCCACCAGACCAAGGGCGAGGTGGTGGGGGAGTTCCTGCGGCCACTGGTGCCGCCGGCGCGGATCCTGCAGTCGGAGTCGTGCTGGGCCGCGGGGCGCCAGAACCGCCCCTGTGGCGGGTGCATCCCATGCCTGCTCCGTCGGTTGGCGCTGCTGGCCGCGGGCGTGGGCGATGAAGCGTGTATGGTGGACGTGCTCGCGGCCCCCGAGCGCTATCGGGGCAGCGAAAGCTACAGCAACCTGGTCGACCTGCTGACCCAGGCGGCGGCGTTCCTGGAACGGTCGGATGTCGAGCTTGTGAGGGAGTACCCGCAACTGCTGGACCTCAGCGCGGCCGGGCTGGAGATTGGCGACACTCTCCGCACCCTCCGCCGGCAGGCCGGGGAAGTGCAGGCGGTGCTGGAGGCGCACTTCCCCGCAGCCGCGGCACTCCTTGAGACTGCGGTGAGGTAGCGATGAGCCCGAGTGGCTCCGCTCGGGCGCCGTGCCCGCGCCGGCCGGAGCAATGGCACCCATCGCGCTGCGGACGCGCGGTCTGGCACCCCCTCCACGCCCTCTCTCCGCGCGCGTCGTGTGCGCGCTGAGAGAGGGCGCATAACGGGGTCTGGGGCCTGCGGCCCCAGCGGGGTTTGGGGCGGAGCCCCAAGGTGTTCGTGGGTGGGGCCGCCTAGACG
>CAZIWQ010000044.1:1371-15010 GCA_964542355.1 uncultured Armatimonadia bacterium | reverse complement strand
TCGGATCGAGGATCTGGTCCCATGCGGCCGCCTCCGCCTCGCGCTCCTCCACCGCCTGGGCCAGGTCCCCCAGCGAGGAGGCCGGTCCGGTGCCCAGGTCCTGACCGAGGGTCTGGGCAAGCTGGATGCGGATCTCAGCGCTGTCCTTGCGGGCACCAAGCTGGGTGAAGTCGTGCTCGGCGGCGGCGATCTTCGCCTTCGCCCGCTCCAGATCGGCCATCAACTGGTCGATCAACTGGTCGTCCTTAGTGTACTGCTCCTGCAGGGCGGCATGGCGCGCCTCCGCCTGGAGGCGGTTGGTGACCGCCACCCGCGCATCCTCCGGCTTGCCGGCGCCGGCGGCGAGCACGGCGAGTTCGCTCCACTTCTGCGCCTCTGCGGCGGCAGCCGTGACCTGTTCCGTCAGGCGGGTACGCTCGGCGATCAGGGAGCTGACGCGGGCGACGAGTTGCCCGTGGAGCTCGCGCGCCCGGGCGATCTCCTGCCCGGCCTCCGCCAGTGCCGCATCCTCGGCAGACACCGGTGCGCGGCGCCCCCGCAGGCGGTCAATGACGGACTTGATGAACCCCATCGCGTGGCTCCCTCCTCCGTCGGCCTACCGTGGCAGGACGTCGAAGTCGTTGGGCTCGATCGGCGACCCGAGCAGCACGCGGATCAGCCCACCCTCATCGCTCTGCGCGGCCTCATCAGGGTCGACGCCACCCAACTCCATGACGAGGATCTCCGGGTTGTCGCACTCCTCGGTCGCCGCATACTCGGTCACGGAAACGAACAGGGGCGAATCGAGCCCGCTCGGCGCGGGTGCCAGCGTCGCCTCGCCGTACAGTGTCGAGCCCTTCGCCGCGTAGGTGACGCCCCCGTAGTTGATCTCGGTCGTGAATAGCAGGTCGGAGTTGCGGAACGCGTCCGGGTTGGCGGGCTCCTGGAATAACCAGCGATCCGCGCCTCCGTTGCGCTCCACGATCTCGGCGCGGTTCCCCGGCATGAACCCGTCCTCGGGCTGGAAGTAGACCCGGTGCTCGAGGTTGCCGTCGACACCCAGCACGACGAACCAGGTGTCCTGTGGCTGCGGGCGAGGGTCTGCAAGCTGCAGCACGCACCAGCGGCCCAGGTCATTGCGCTCGGCGATCCTGGTGCAGAGCTCCACGGTGTACTCGAGTGGCTTGAACCCCAGCCCCGCCTCCATCGAGTCCTGCAGTGCCTGCTTGTCCTTGAGCAGGATGGTGCTGCCGGGGTTGAGGTTCTCCCAGTGGCTCATGTCGTCGACATCGAACACCGCCGGGGCGGCGGCCGGGGCCCGCGCCGCAGTGGCGGCCCCGACGGCACCCGCCGCGGCCCCGCGGTAGCCCGTGGGTATAGTCGGGACCGAGGCCGCGGGGCGTGCGTTGGCGCGGCGGACCGCGGCCACAATCCACCAGACGATCAGCCCCGCGACGAGCAGGAAGAAGGCCCACTGCCAGAAATGGCTGTGGCGCTGTGCCGTGGCGACGGGCAGCGACGACGGGTATCGCTGGTACTCGCTATAGTAGCTGGGCCCGTAGTAGTAGTTGTGACGCGTCATCATGCGGTCGAGCATGATGCCGTCCATGAACATGTCGTACATCATCCAGCGTCCGCCGGCTCCCCAGTAGCCGTAGCCGCCGTAGTTGACGTTATAGACGACCGGGTAGTCGCGCCCTCCGACACGAGTGTTCTGGGGGACGTAGTCAGGCCGCGTCGTGGGCTCAGTGGCGAAGCGGGTCCGGTACTGACTGCCGAAGCGGGACTTGAACGAGCTGACGGCCTGGTCACGGCTGGTGAACGCGGTGCCGCTCACACGCGCCTTGTCGTAGAGCGCCTTGCTGGCGCCGCTGATGCGGGGTGTCGAGCCGGAGGTGGGCGTCGTCGTCCCGGGCCGGCTGAACCCGCTGGGGCTGCTCCCCGAGCCGGAGAAGCCGGAGGACGAGCCCGTCGGCGCACCAGAGCTGCTCCGGGAGGGGCTGTTCGAGGATGATCCGCTCGAGCGACTGCCCGAGAACCCACTGCTCGACGGCCGGCTGGGCCGGCTACCGGAGAACCCGTGGCTGGAGCCACCGCGCGAGAACCCGCCGGAACGCGACCCTCCACCCGAACGCCCACCACCACCCCGGGCCAGACACAGCGCCGGTATCACCGCAAACGCAACGGCAATCAGCACGCCCAGGACTAGTCTGGACCATCGCGGACGCATCGACTGTCACTCTCCTCTGAGGCGGCCGGAAAGCCGTTCCCCGGCCGCGAGGCCACGCCCGAGAGTCTCGGCAGGGCACCCCGCCGGTCGTCGTGCCTCGCGGATCCGGCCGGACGTGGCCGTTGCAGCCGGACCCCTCTGCTGCCATCTACTCTACAGCCACCACCGTGTGGATGTCTACCCGCGGGACGGTGATGGTCACCTCGGCACCATCGTAGGTCCACTCGACGGCCGGGTCGGCTGGCACGCAGGTGACGCTGTGGGGGGCCGTTGCCCGGCGCACCCGGACGGTCACGTGCTCCACCGGTGGCAACTCCTCGACGATGACCCGCGAGGGAGAGAGCGCCTCCCCCGCCCCGCGGTTGATGAGGTTGACGAAGAGCGTGGCGTCGCGGCGGCGCGCGATCAGCTCGAGGCGCGCCGGGCCCTCCACCGTCACCTCCCACGCAATGCCCAGGCGCCCGATCAACTCACCGATGAAGCGCCGCAGCAGCGGGTAGTGCCCCAGGAAGTAGTTGCGGAAGAGAGGGCCGTGCGCGGCCACGATCCAGCCCTTCCCGCGCCGGCAAGCAGTCACGGTCGGCTGCTCGGTCAGGTCCTTCGCCGGCTCCTGCTGCGTCATGGCACAGGTCCAGACCTCCGTCCCCGGTGCCGGGGTGACGGCAGTCCACGGCCCCGCCACCGGCACCGCCTTGCCGTCCACCGGTAGGTAGCAGCCGCCGGGTCCGGTGCGGCCGACGGTCGGCACGTCATCAGCTTCCACGGCCGGCTGCACGCCGACGAGGTCCGGGCACTCCGTGGCGAGGTGGTTGCCGCTGAGGAGGACACAGCCGCCCTGTTCGGCATAGGTGGCCAGGGCCTGCACGATCGTCGGACTCAGGTGCGTCTGCCCCGGCACGACCACAAGCTTGTAGTCACCAATCCGCGTCGGGGCCACGTCCTCCAGCACGATGTCGGTCGAGAGCTGGTTCTCCAGCAGCGCATGCAGGGCGCCCTCCAGGGGCTGGTGCGCAGCGCCCAGGTTGAACAGGGGGTCATTGCAGGTGTAGTAGTGGCTCGCCAGGTGCAGCAAGGCCACCTGCGGGAAGGTCTGCGTCCGTGCACACATGGCCTCGCGCTGACGACAGAACTGGGCCACCTCGGCCATCAGGTCCTGGTGCCAGCCGGTGAGCCAGCCGGTGCGCTGCGGGCTGTTGTAGATCATTACGGCGCCCCCCAGCGCGATCACCTCCACCAGCTCCTGGCACAGGTGGGTGGAGGTCTTCATGACCCACGGCGGCATGTCACCCATGTTCCCGGTCTTGGTGAAGCCCCATGCCATCAGGTCCCAGGTGATGGCGCGACCGTCCATCACGCGCCCCTCCGCCGCCGCGCGGTCGGCGCCCCACGACCAGCTATAGTCCCCGCTCAGGTAGTCAACGGGGGCCGCGATCGCCTCCGGCTGGCGCACCGTATACATCCAGTTCGAACATACCAGACAGTCGGGCTTGCGGGCATGGACGGCCTGGGCGTAGGCCGTGACATGCTCCGCGAACAGGTCGCGGTGGAACGCCAGCCAGGCGTCCCAGTTCGCCTCCCCCGCGGCGGAGGGCACCCCCGCCAGCCCCGTGCGCGCGGTGAACTCGCGGCGACACCGCTCGCACCAGCAGGGCCGCGAGGCCCAGTTCTCCCCATCCACCCAGAACCCGTCGACATCGTAGGTGTCCACGACCTCCAGCAGTTGGGGAATCATCAGCTCCCGGGCATAGGCGCTCAGGCGACAGGTGTAGTTCGGGTCGGCGCTGCCGTCGGGGTCGCGGCGCGCCCAGTCGGGATGGAGCTCGAGGGCCCGCGTGTCCCACACTCCGGAGTAGTGCATCCCCAGCTTGATGCCCAGCTCGCGCGTCACGTCGCGATGGATGCGCAGGGCGTCGTTGACGACACCGGGGGAGGTCGTGCCCACCCTGGTCGGCCAGCTCGTATACCCGCGGTGGCCCTTGCAGTCGCACTGGATCCAGTCAGGTTTGACGCGCTCCAGGCGCTCGCGCAAGTGCTCGGGCGTCAACTCACGTCCGAGCTCGGTATCGGTCGGCCCGGCGTGCAGGTCATAGTGAATGCCGAAGAACACGTGGTCGTGCCAGTTGTCGCGCGTGTCAGTCATGCTCGCCTCCGGCGCGCAGCCATGGTGAGAAGTGAGGTTGTGCGCGGACTCTTCCTCTCGCGTCAGGCCGGCACCTACCGGAGCGCCGGCGGGAAGGAGCCGGCCGCGCACGACGCGAAGTGCAATGCCACTTGCCGCAGACCGCCCCTGAGGGAGGCCTTCCGATGCTGCAGACGGCGTTCATCGAGGACCGGCACGTGGAGCCCCTGGCCGAGGGCGTACTGGCTGTGCTCGAACGGGTGGGGGTGCTGTGCCAGAGCGAGACGATGCTACAGGCGCTGGCGGCCGCCGGGGCGCAGATCGACTTCGCCGCCGAGCGCGTCCGCTTCCCCCGCCGCATGGTCGAGGAGTACGTCGCCTCCTGGCGGGCCGAGACCGGCATCACCCCGCTACCCACCGGCCGGTTCGCCACCCCACCGCTGCCGAACCTGTCGGGTCAGGTCGCCCAGTTCTACTACGACGACCACCGGGGAGAGAAGCGCTTAGGCAACTGCGCCGACTTCATCACCCTCACCCGGCTCGGCGATGTGCTCGACCATCACGCGCCGGTGGGGCACGCCCTCACCTGCGCCGACGTGCCCGCTGCCCTGGAGCCGTTGCAGGCCTGCATCAACCTCGTCGAGTACGCCCACACGCCCGGCTTCGTCTACACCTTCAGCATCAACCAGACGCCCTATCTGCGAGAGATGAACGCCATTGTGGGCGAGGAGCACTACGCCTGGCCGGCCATCTGTTTTGCCCACCCGCTCCGCTTCGACCGCGAGGTGGCCGGCCGTTTCGTGCACACGGTCCGCGATGGCAACTGGTGCGGGCTGACTGCGATGCCGGTCGCCGGGGTCACGACCCCCGTGACGATCGAGGGCTTCACCGTCGTCTCGGCCGCCGAGCACACCGCCACCTGGATCTGCGGGCGGGTGCTCAAGCCCGATGTGCCGCTGTGCGGCTCGCAATGGGCCGCCACGGTCGACATGCGCACCGGCCAGACCAGCTACTCCTCGCCGGATGCCATGTGCTACGCCTTCGCCTCGATCGAGTTCCTGCGCCGCTGGACGGGAGTGCGCATTCCACCCGGCTCGGGCGAGTACTGCGACGCACGGGTCCCCGGCCTGTATGCGGCCCTGGAGAAGGCCTACAAGGCCATGAGCGTGGCGGCCTTCTACGGGGCCCACCCACCCGTGGGGCAGGGCATGGTGGAATGCGGCAAGACGATCTCTCCCGTGCAGCTCTTGTTGGACCGAGAGATCGTCGCGGCGCTACGCGCGTACGACCAGCGGCTCGATCCGACTGCGGAGCGGATCGCGGTCCCGACGATCCTCGAGGTCGACCTGGGCACCAGCACGAGTTATCTGGAGGCCGATCACACGCGCGAGCATTTCCGCGACTGTCTGTGGCTGCCGGAGATCTGGGATCGCTCCGGCTACAACGGCATCGAGGCGGAGAGGGCCATCCTGCATCACGCCCGGGAGCGAGTGGCGTCCCTGCTGGCCGAGTACGTGAAGCCGGAGGGGCGTGAGGACCAGCTCGTGGCTCTGCGGCAGGTGCTGGCGAAGGCCCGCGGCGACCTGGTAGGCTAGCGACCCGGCCCAAAAGACCGCTCTTGACCGAAAGGATAGGGCACCGGCACAGCGAACTTATTCTGTGGCGTCCATAGTCCATGCACCTGAGGGGGCGATCCCGAGATGCGACGTGGCTTCACGCTGATCGAACTGCTGGTCGTGATCGCGATCATCGCCATTCTGGCCGCGATCCTGTTCCCCGTCTTTGCCCGTGCCCGCGAGAAGTCCCGCCAGGCAAGCTGTCTGAGCAACCTCAAGCAGCAAGGCACCGCCCTGATGATGTACAGCAGTGACTACGACGGCATTGGCCCCGGCTACTACATGCTGCCCGGCTACTACTGGTACAACCTGATCTACCCGTACGTCAAGAACGCCCAGGTGTTCGTCTGCCCCTCGGCCACCAACCGCCCGCCGATGGACTACCGCCAGGGGTATGGCATCAACCGCTATGATACCAACGGCATCATGTACGGACTCACTTCTGCGGGTGACTACGTGATGTACCCCGATTCCGCGCTGCCCACGCCGGCGACAACGATCTTCGTGATTGATGGCCGCGGGCGGCCCCGGGGCGGCAGCGACCCGGTCGGGGCCACCGAGTTCGGTGGCGAGTGGCTCTATGGGTACATCGCCAACAACAACTCGGGGAGCTACTACCTCGCCCCGCGCCACAACGAGGGCGCCAACGTCGTCTACTGCGACGGTCATGCCAAGTGGCAGAAAGAGAGCAATCTCTGGGACGCCGCCCAGTGGACGCGGTTGGAGGACTAGGGGTCTGCCGCACCGACGTCGGCCCCCACCCGCCTCGCTACCCCGTGCCGAGGGCCTCCGACAGCGCCTCGATGGCGTCGGCAACGACGCCGCGGACTGCATACAGGTCGCGCGACGCCCCCTGCGGCACCGCCTTGAGCCCGGCGCGGTAGACGATCACGCCCTGCTCCTCGGGGACGGCCGACAGTGTGAACGCACACTCCCCCCCCGCCACCTCAACCGTCTCCGTCACCACATCGACCGGGCCGCCAATGTCGGAGGGCGGGGTCGCGTACGGCTTGCCGTTGACCAGGAAGCGGGAGTACGGCCGGCCGCGGTAGGCACTGTCGCTGTAGACGTTCAGCACCAGCTCATACCGGCCATCGGGCAGGCCGGTCCGAACCCGGATCGGGAGGTCGGCGCGCTGCCCGCCCCGGTGGTGCAGCCAACCCTCGTCGGCGTTGAACGACCAGCCGGTGCCGGGGATCGCCCCGGCCTTCTCCGGGTGCGCCGTGAACTGGAGATCACGAATCCCGTAACCGGTGGCCTTCGCTGAGATGGCCTCGGCCAGGCTGCGCGCCCGCGCCAGCGCCTCATCGCCCCGGGCGGCGACCGCTATCCCGCGCGCCTTCGCCCGGGCGGTCAGTGCCTCCAGCATCCTCAGCGTGTCGTAGTCCTCGGCTCCCTCGCGCATCAACTCCCACCGAATGGTCGGCACGACGTGATCCAGGATCGGCTTGTCCGGCGTACCTGTCCGCAGGGGCGGATAGAAGAAATAGCCGTCTCCGTGGTGGTACTTGTAGGTGATCCCGGGGAGCATGAAGTTGGGCCGCTCCCACGGGGTGACCGACCGCCCCCACCACGTCGAGAGGTAGTACAGGTACCCGTGGGTATCGTAGCGCCAGATGTCCCAGAACAGCGCGCGGTTGACCTCGCCGCTGTGCGAGATGAGGCAGGTGGATGAGACGTCGTAGAGCCAGTAGTCGGCACCCTTCTTCCGCTGCTCGGCGGCAACGTCTTCGCGATACAGTGTGTAGTAGGGGATCCACACGGAGATGAGGGACTTGCCATCCGCCACCAACTCGGCGAGGCGCGGGCGGTTCGCCGGGTCATAGGTGAGCGAGGTGCGGATGCGGGGATCGGCCTCCCGGACCAGGCGACAGACCTGCTTGAGCTCATCGACGTCCCCCTCGCCCGGCTCATCGGTCACATAGTAGATCGCCCGGTCGAGCCAGCCCCGCTCCGCCAGGTGGGCGGCGATCTGGCGGAACACGGCGACCACCAGGCGGTCGAATACCGGGTTCACCGTGCCATCCGCGTTGAGGCGCTCCACCGCGATGCCCTTCACATCGGCGAAGCGCAGGACAACCTGCGTCTTGCCGTCCTCCCGCTTGCGGCGCGACCACAGATAGGGTGCGAAGTTGAAGGCACTGAAGGCCTGGCGCTGGTTGAAGTAGACCTCACCTTCCCGATCGAACACCGTGAAGTCAAGCTTCGCCTCGCCGGTAGGTTTGCCGTCCGGACCCGTGACGAACTCCCAGCCGATGCGGCCATTGGGGAGGGGGTTGAACGCCATCGTGCCGGGCGCGTAGAGGAACGGCGAGAGCCGGGCGCGGATGTACTCATCGAAGTAGAGCCGGATGACCCGCTCCTTGTCCTCCGGCGTCTTGCAGCCGTGCGCGGCATAGATGTTGCCCTCAGCCAGCCCGATCATGCTCTGCAGGATCGGGCGCTGCGGCAAGGCGAAGCTACGCACGCGCAGCGTGATCGCTACCGACACCTGCGGGGCACCGGCACTGGTGAGCGCGATCTGGCCCTGATAGCGACCCGGCCGCGCGTCCGCCGGCACTCGGACACAGACCCACAAGACGAGGTTCCTGCCCGGCTCCAGGCGGAGGCGGTCGGTCGCCGGGTTGACCGGCGGGAGTGGGTCCGGGCGGAAGTCGGGGTGCTGGGAGGGCTTGTCCGGCTCGAACGGGGCGTTGATATCGACCCACTCGACCCGGGCGATCCGCAGGTCTGCAGCCGGTAGCACGTCACCGGCCTCGCTGCGCAGGTCGGTCGGCACGACCGTGAAGTCGCTGGCCGCCTCCGCGCCGCGCACCACGACCTGGAAGGCCTCTGACTCATTGCGGGCACACTCGAGCGCGATCTTGCCCGCCTGCCAGGTCGCCGCGGGCGCCTCCTCCCGCAGGATCTTCTGCGTCGGCACGACCCCGTAGGCCTCCAGCGCCGCCACAGCCATCGCCGCCCCACAGAGCATCAGTAGGCCCACCCACGCCACCACCAGTGCAGTGCTACCGCATCGCCTTGTGTGCATGGCACGGTTCTCCTTTCAGCGCCCCGCAACGGGTGTGACGGGGTTGCCCCGCCGGTCTTGCCGTTCGTCGTTGCCGTCGCCGTGGTAGGGCACGGAACGGCACCGAAGCACCGGGGGCGTGTGTCTGCGCTCTACCGACAACACCGGGGCTAACGTGTCATTCGCGATCGAGCTCGACCTGCACGCCCTGCGGGGCGATGACGCTGCCGTTGTCATCCCAGCGGACGGCCACCGGCCCCTCCGGAGTCATGATCGTGGCCTCCGGCTCCGTCCTCGGCCCGAAGTGGAGGGGGCGCAGGCGGATCCCCTTCTCACCGGGACGCGCCTGCCAGAGCTGCGCCTGCAGCCAGGGGATCGGGTCAGCGGAAGTGGCGATCCCATGGTCGCCACTGGCCCCCCACGCCGCGGCATAGCTCTCCGCCCACGCGTCGAGGTAGCGCGGGTCGCCAAAGCGCAGCGTACAGAACCCGAGCAGGCGAGCCAGGTTGTTCTGATGCCATAGAGTCTCGCGCGAGTGGGGAAGCTCCCACCACGTGCCGCTGTAGGCATCGTAGTGGCGGCGCCCGCCGTTGAAGTCATGCTGATAGCTCCAACCCGTCACCCCGTTGTGGTCGAACCGCTCCTCCATCAACCAGTCGGCGAAGCGCTTCACGGTCCCGACGAGGGCTTCGTCGTCCGGAAACAGCGCGAGGTAGTCGAGCACTCCCTCGGTGGCCATGAGGCCCATCCACGGCTTGGTGATGTAGGCGCCCCACTGATGCAGCCCGCTCCCGCCGGCCTGGTCGCCGAAGCTCCCGTTGGGGCGCTGCGAGTCGACGACCATCTGCGCCCCCTCGCGGGCGATACGCAGATAGTGCTCGTCGGCGAGCATGCGGTAGAGCATCACGGCGCTGCGCACATACTTGGCGTCGCGCCCGACGGCGAGCCGGGGCCACGAGTTCTTCTGCACCCAGTGCGCGGCATCGACGACCGCCTGAGCGGTCTCGATGAGATAGGGCACCCCGGTCTCGAGGTACGCCGCGATGGGCGCGAGCACCCGCTGCATGGGTTCGGCATACGCGTCGGGCCCGAACCCGTGCATGCGCACGAGCTTGGCCGCGTGGTCGACGGCGACGTCGGTGAAGTGCCAGGCGGCACGCATGGCAGTGTCGTAGTCCTGCCCGTCGCCTTCGCGCCAGGCGAGGAGGAACAGTCCCCAGGGGGCCTCGCCCTCCCAGCCGGCCTCGCTGCGCCCACGATCCAGCGGGCCCGGATGCGCATTGCCCCCGCGCGGGATCGCCCCCTCCTCGAAGCCCCGCTTCACGCCATAGCGGCGGGCATCCTCGCGGCACGCGTCCAGCGTGCGGTCATAGGCGTTGGATACGGGCAGCAAGGGCGCCGGCACGAACTCCTCGCACAGACCATACCACCACGCCGGGGCGAGGTAGCGCGCGATGCGGGGGGAACGGTCAGACAGGCTCAGTGAGAACCGCACGGTCCGCGCCATCCCGCGGGGGAACATGCGGTCGGTGGAGTGGTAGATGAAGGGATCGCCCTGGACCGCTCGCGCCCAGGAGCCGCTGTAGACCTCCACGCCCTCATAGGGCTGCCACACGAGGAAGTCGTCGGCCACCCCGAGGTGCCCGGGCTGCCCGGGGGTGGCCAGCCGCCCCGCCTCCGTGACATCCAGCCGTACCCCCGCGAGCTCGGGAAACCCGTCGTCGCCGGTCCACGGGCCGGACAGGCCCCGCAGCTCCTCGCCCGACAATCCCGTGTGGATCCCGATGACAGGGACGACGTCCTCCAGATGACCGCCATCGTCGGCGAACTTGCTGTTGATGTGGTGGGCGTAGATCTCGCACACGCCGTTGGCGTGGAGGCGCGCGAACAGGCGCCCATTGAGCCAGTTATGGTGATGCAAGAACGGGTTGTTGTAGCTGCGGTACTTGCGCATGTCCTCGATGCCGAAGGGCAGGCGGGGGATGGCGCCGCCCATCTCAATCACGCGGCATTCGGGGGTGTCTTCGAGGACGACCATCCGGCAGCACTCCCACCAGTGGACCTCGGCACCGAAGCGGAGCCCCATGGCCAGGCCGACGGACCGATCGCCCCAGCTCAGGCGCAGCAGGTGGCGCTCCCACATCAGCCCTTCCTCCTCGCAGCGGGCGAACAGCTCCGCCTGCGCGGCGGGGGGTGATGTCGGGGGCGGTGCCGGGTCTGTCAGCCCGAGGGTGGCGGGGGCCTGGTTCTCCCCATCGGCGACCATGAGCACGCGGCGGGGACGGCCTGCGGGCTCCTGCGGCCACTGGCCGAGGGGCCTCGTGTAGGTCGGGCGACCGCCGAGCGCCAGCGGGCGCACCTCGGCGCGCGGCCATGGGAGCGAGCTGATCCACAGGCCGGCTGGTTCATCGGAGCCCGGGCGCCGCAATGACAGCGTCTCCAGCGCCTGGAGCATGAAGTCAGTTGTCGACATGAGCAGTAGCGTCTCCTTTGAGTGATGTGTCGTGGGTCTGTGTGCCCGGCCTCACGCCCCGGTGATCCGGAAGGTCTGTTCCAGCCAGCCGTCACCATCCCTGGCGCGGATCAGGAGCGTGTGCGGGCCCGTCGGGATGATACCGTCGGAGGTGTACTCCTCGGTCCCCAAGACGTAGGGCGGCCCCTCACAGCGATGCACGAGCTTGCCGTCCAGTAGCATCTCCACCGGGCCCGCCTCGATGCCATCGGTCCAGACGCGCAGCCGCTGCCAGCCGTGATAGCCGGGCTCCTGGCCGTACGGGGTGATGTAGATGCCCTTGCTGTACCGGGAGCGGAGCCCGTCCTCCCGCTCCCACCAGCGACGGACGGCACTGCTGCTGCCGAGGAGCCTGATAGTGCGCCGGTCGGCGACACGCCCCAGGATCCGCCCGTCCGCCTGGTAGACATAGATGCCGTCCGCTCCCGCCGCGTAGGCCTGCTGCACCCGCCACAGGAACGGTCCCGGCATCTCCGGCCCCCAGTGCAGCCCATCCACCACCGGCATGAGCTTGCATGCGGTGCCGCGCGTGGCCTCCACGTATGGCTTCAGATCAAAGTGCAGGTGCCGCCCCTGGATGTTGCTCGGACACAGGTAGTCGACCAGGCCCTCGTTGACCCATGTGCGGTAGTCGAAGTTCTCGCACAGGCGCACGCGCTGGGCCGGGAAGCGGATCAGGAGCGGGACGTGCTGCTTGCGCGCGGCCCCGAATTCGTCGGCCAGCTTGCGCAGCTCACGCAGGAACGCCGTGCACGTCTGCGGCTTGTCGATGCCCTCCGGATAGCGGCAGAAGTCGATGGTGATGCCCGGTGCCCCGATCTCCAGCACCTCGCGGTACAGGCTCAGGATGAAGCTCCGCACCTCGGGCACCTCGTAGCGCAGGGCATGCCCTCGCCGCCACTCGGGGTGCTGCTTGCTGATGGCACCCTCCAGTGGGCTGTTGGGGTAGCAGTTGGTGGCCCCGAAGTTGGCATGGGGGATCATCCCCAGCTCGCGGGCGTACCGCATCTCGGTCTCACAGGTGTTGGTGTACTGCTGCATCAGGCCGACATTGTTGGTGGTGGGTCGGGCGACATGGCCGATGGGGTCGCCATACGTTGAGCCCACCAACTGATCGGCAATCCGCGACTCGAAGTTCATCTGGGCCCCGAAGCGACCCATCTGCGTGTCGAGGATTTTGACCCCGGCCTCGGCGAACGCCACCAGCGGCTCGCGGTGCTGCGCAGTCTCGGTGACACGCTCGCCGAAGGCCCACGAATAGGGCTCGAAGTAGCCGGCCACGGTCTTGTCGCGCGGTCCGGCGAACTGGTCGTTCAGCGCCTGCTCCTGCGCCGCAGTGAGCGGCACAAGCTTGACGTAGTCAAGCTGTGTGGTGGCGTAGCCCTGGTAGCCCTGGATCTGCTTGACGATGAGGTGTTGGTGGTCCATGCGACACCAGCGCCACAGCAGCTCCTGCCCGGGGTGGCGCGAGCAGAGCTCATCGGTGCGCTCATCACCGCTCAGCCGCAGCATCACCCCGTAGCGGGCCCGGTTGCAGGCAAACAGCGCGTAGCTGCCTCGCAGACTGAGCGGATAGGTCAGCGCGGGAAGGGGCAGGTCGAGTGGTGACTGCCCGTAGAGCTCACTGCCCAGGCTGAGGTTCTCCTCGGCCGGCAGGCCGGTGCGATAGGCCCACTTGCGATCCTCACGCTTCGGGTCCTCGGCGAACGCCTCGGGCTGCAAGACCTTCGACCAGTCCTCAAGGTACACGACATCCGAGTTGTCGGCCTGCAGGGCGGCTTCATGGGTGGCCAGCACCGTGCCCTCCGGCCCCTCCACCCGGACGCGGAAGTCGACGTTGACCTTGCCGTCCGGCTGGGCCTGGGGGTACGGATTGAAGATGACGGTGCGGCGCAATCCCGCGGCGCGCAGCTCAGTCACCTTGCCTTCGTTGACCCACTGCCGCCACGAGCCCGCGGGTTCCTCGGGCAGCAGGCGGGTCGCCGTCTCGGACAGGAATGGGGTGACCCGGGCCGGCTGCCACTCGCCGCGGCCCCGGGGCGACCAGGTGCAGCGCACGATCACCTCCGCCGGCGCTCCGGCCGGTACCTCGTAGCTGATCCGGAAGTGGCGCGTGATCGGGTCGAGCGTCGTCTCCATGGTTGCCCCCTGAGCAGAATGCGCGAGGATCAGC
>CAZIWQ010000044.1:0-1271 GCA_964542355.1 uncultured Armatimonadia bacterium | reverse complement strand
ATGGCCACGATCTGCGCGCCATCACGGACACCTACCAGCGGCGGCGCACCATCCAGGATACACTCCGCGAAGTGGCGCATGAAGGCCATGACCTCGCCGGCATGATCGAGGTATCCCCCGCGCGGGGTCACCGTCTCCTCCTGCGGGCGGCCACCCGGATAGTAGTCCCGCACCAGACGGTCGTTGAACACCGAGGCCTTCGTCCCATACAACCCCAGCCCCACGCCGTGGAAGCTCTGCCCCCACAGCGAGGGAGGATGGATCAGGTCAAAGCCACCCAGCACGCGCGCGATGGCGCCACTCTGGTACTTGAGTGAGATGATGAAGTCGTCCTCCTTGGTCGCCGGGTACCGGGTCTCCACCTGACCGCGGATGCCGTAGGCGAATACCTCGTCGACCTCGCCCAGGAACCAACGCAAGAGGTCCACGGGATGGCAGACACCCCCGTACACGAAGTCCTGCGGCATCTCGTAGCGCCAGGGCGAGACATCCAGCACCTGCCGCAGGTCGTGCACATAGTAGCTCTCGGCAAGCCTGACGTCACCAATCTCGCCCGCGGTGAACAGGTCGTGGATTGCCTGGAACATGCCGTTCCAGCGCATGCTCTGGGCCACGAGCAGTGTCAGGCCGGTCTCCTCGACGAGCCGGACCACCTCGCGCGCTTCCTCCAGGGACACGACCATCGGCTTGGTGACGATGACGTGCTTGCCAGCCTGGAGGGCCTGCACGATCTGCTCGTAGTGGCACGGGCACGGCGAGAACACCGCCACCGCATCGATGTCCGGCCGTGCGAGCAGCTCTGCGTAGCGGTCGGCGATGAAGTCCACCGCGAACTCGTCGGCCAGAGTCTGCAGCCGCTTGCCCACATCATAGCGCTGGTGCTCGCGCGACGGATCGGTGTCGAACAGGCCGCGCACTCGCAGGCGCGAGTCGGGAATCTGGTTGACCCGCAGCAGCAATGCCCCCAGCCCCGTGCCCACGACGCCGAGCCCGATCTCGGCTGTCTTCGTGCTCATCACGGCTTCATCTCCTTCAGGAGTACGATCGCCCCTACCGGACAGATCACGACCGGCCGGGGCCGGACTACGAGGGCCAGCGGCGAGGAACGAGCCGCAGACGCGTAGGCCGACCGTCCCGACGCCGCTGTTTTTCGCGTCGTTCCGCCTGCCTGTCATCCTGAGCCCAGACCGCGCAGCGGTCTTCTGGCGAAGGATCAGCATCAGTCGACGGCGCTTGCGTGCGGAACGTGATCCTTCGTCGCTGCGGCTTCT
>CAZIWQ010000043.1:294-15030 GCA_964542355.1 uncultured Armatimonadia bacterium | reverse complement strand
GAATGGCTCTGGAGGGCACTCAGCCGGCCGCTATGCCTCGGGGGCCGGCCGGATGCGGCCTTTTCGGCCGGACCCCCAGCCACTGGACGTAGGCCTTCGCGTCCTTGCGCGCCTTGTGGGCCAGCCCCATCTGCTCGGGCCCGATCCCCTTCGACAGAGCGATGTGGCACGGGAGGACGGATGCGAGCGAGTGCATGCACACGTTCGTGGTCTCCGGCAGGTTGAAACGATAGCCGCCATCAAGGACGATCTGGCCACCAACTGCGTAGACGGGACAATGGCCCTTGACGGCTTTGACGCGAATGACGAGCCTCATGCCTGCAGCTCCCTTCTGGTGCTGTGGTAGCTGCGATTCGTTGGGCACGAAGCGCCAGTCTCCCAGGACCAACGACACTGCGTGCGGACCTGCGGGGGGGTTGTCATGCTGAGCCAGGACCGCGTAGCGGCCCGCCAGCGAAGCATCTGCCAACGCCCCAGTCCCGGTTGTCAGCAGTCACACGTCGGAGGGCGGCGTCACCCGGCCGGTCTGCGAAGCCCAGCGGTCCGCTCGGACCATCAGCTCCCACAGGTATGGCCCCTTCCCCTCGGTGTAGCCGTGGCGGTCGTCGCGGTACTGTGCGGCCAGCTCGCGCTTGATCGCTTCGTACCAGCGGGCCTCGTCGTCATGCGTCCGCAGGTAGTCCCGGAACAGCAGCGCGAACTGCTCGGACCAACTGCCGGCGAGGCGCACGTGAATGTGCGTGCGACGCCGGCCCGGCTGCTCGCGGAAGTAGCGCTTCGCCAACTCCGGGTTGTCTGCCCGGTGCACGAACCCGCTGGCCTCCAGCGGCGTCTTGAAGGCCTCCAGTGGCTGGAAGTCGGCGACCGAGATCTGCACATCAATCACCGGCTTGGCGGCCATTCCCGGGACGGAGGTCGAACCGATGTGATCGATGCGCCGGGCGACCGGCCCCAGGGCCGCGCGCAGTTGCGCCGCCAGCTCGGAGAACCGCCGGGGCCATTCCGGGTCATACGGGACGATGATGATCGGCTCGCCCATGGGTCACTCACCCGCCGGATCCTCACACTGCACAGGAGCAGTGGCTGTCGCTGACGGTGTTCGCCACCGCTCGCGAGAGACCTGTCACGGGGCGGGACGATGGTCTATCCTGCCAAGCTGACCGAGAGACCCGGCCGGCCCCCGAGGCCTAGCGGCCGGCTGAGTGCCCTCCGGAGCCATTCTCGCGTGGCGTCGCGGCCTCAGAAAGACCTTTCGGCCGCGTCGCTGGCGCGGTATAATGATTCGCAGGAGGGACATATGTCCCTTTATTGAATCGATGACCGGCGCTCCCCATCGGGTCCGGAGGGCCGCCCAGTGTGGCTCAACACGCCGCTGAACGACATCCTCTCATCCAGAAGCAAGGTGGCGATTCTCAGGGTCATTGCGGAGACGCCGGTGCCTCTGAATGGCCGGGAGATCGCGAGGCGGGCGGGGCTCGTCGCCGGACACACCCACCGCGTTCTGGCGGACCTGGTGGCCGCGGGCCTGCTCCTGAGCCGAGATCAGGGCCGAGCCACCACCTACGAGTTCGCGAACCCCGAGTCCGCGATCACCAGCCGCCTGCGTGAGCTGTTCGTGGCCGAGATGGGTCGCAGGCGCGAGGTCGTCGCGGGGCTCACCGCGGCCGGAACGGGAGCCCTGTCCGTGATTCTCTTCGGAAGCGAAGCGCGGGGCGATGCGAAGGCCGGGAGCGATACGGACTTGCTCGTCGTCGTTGAGAAGAAGACCGCGGACCTCGAGGACCAGGTGAGTGACGTCTGTATGCGGTTGGCCTCGGAGCACCAGCTCGCACTGTCGTGGCTGGTGACCGACCTGGATGAACTGCGGGAGTGGCAGACTGAGAACAGCGACTTCCTGCGGAACGTTCGGGCGGAGGGCATTCGGCTGGCAGGCAGGCCGCTCGAGAGGTTGCTGCAGTGATGGCCACATGGCAGGACCGGTGGCGCGATGCCCAGGGCTTCTGGGACCTGGCCAGGACGGGCTACGACCCGGCCTCCAGGTACTCAAACCCGGCCGTCAGCAATGCCCTGCTGGCCGTGATCGCCGCGAACGACGCCGTGTGCCTCCGCCTGGCCCGCCGGCAACCCAGGGGCGACTCGCACGCCGAAGCGGCTGACTTCTTAAGGCTGGCGTGCAAGGGGACGGCGTGGGAGAAGGAGGCGAGCGAGCGGTCGCGGCACCTGCTGGCGATGCTCCGCCACAAGACGGCGGTCCAGTGCCTGGGCAAGCCTCTCGCCGCCGACAGGACCGAGGCGATCATGAAGCAGGCAGAGCGCTTCATCGACTGGGTGGACGGGCTGCTACTCGCCGCGGCGGCCCCGGTCGAGAACGCGAGCAACGGAAGCGCGCTGGGAGGGAAGACCGGGCTCTGAGGCGAAGCTACGCCCCAGGGGGAGCCGAACCACACCGGCGGGGCCCGTCCGGGCCGCGGACGGGTCTTCGGGCCCGCCGTGAGCATGCCAGGCCGCAGACTGCCACCGACTGGAGCGAAGCCATGACCGAGAAGCTGCAACAGGTTGCCGCCCGCATCCGCGACTTGCGCGAGATCGCGGGCCTGTCCCACGAGACCGTCGCCCGCGAGCTGGGCCTGACGCAGGAGGCCTATCTCCGCTATGAGAGCGGCGAGGAAGACATCCCGGTCAGCCTGCTGTACCGGCTCTCCGCACGCTACGGCGTTGAGCTGAGCACGCTCCTGACCGGTGAGGAGCCGCGGCTGCATTCCTACTGCCTGGTGCGCAACGGCAAAGGCGTATCCGTCGGGCGGCGCAGCATGTACGGCTACCAGAACCTGGCCTACAACTTCAGCCACAAGCGCTGCGAGCCGTTCCTGGTCACCGTGGAGCCCGGCGATGGTACCCTCCACCTCAATTCGCACCCCGGCCAGGAGTTCAACTATGTGCTGGCGGGGACGCTGAAGCTGGTCATCGACGGCCATGAGTTGCTTCTGGCAACAGGCGACTCGCTGTACTTTGACTCGAACCTGCCGCACGGGATGCAGGCGGTCGGTGACTGCCCCGCCCGATTCCTCGCGATCATCCTGTAAGCCCACGCAACCAATGAAGGCGGGAGAGCCACCACAATGCTCGAGCGGTTCCTGACGCAGACCAGCTTTGCCTCGTACGAAGACTTCCGCGATACCTGCCGGCTCGTCACCCCGGAGCAGTTCAACTTCGCTTACGACGTGGTGGATGAATGGGCCACCACCGATCCCGACAAGGTGGCCCTGGTGTGGGGGGATGAGGCCGGCCACGAGGCGACGTTCACCTTCGCCGATCTCAAGCGCGCCAGCAACCAGGTGGCCAACGTGCTCCAGGGGTTGGGCATCGGTCGCGGCGACCGCGTGCTGCTCATTCTCAAGCGCCGCTACCAGTTCTGGTTCTGCCTGCTGGCGCTCCACAAGCTGGGAGCCGTCGCGGTGCCCGCCACTCACCTCTTGAGTGCCCATGACATCGTCTACCGCTGTCAGGCGGCAGACATCAAGCTGGTCATCGCCGTGGACGAAGAGCGCGTGGTGACCAACGTCGAGACCGCGGCCCCCGACTGCCCGACACTGCAACTGCAGGCCGTCGTGGGCGGCGCCCGTGCCGGCTGGGTCGACCTGGACAGCGCACAGGCGGCGGCGTCTCCGGAGTTCGCCCGGCCCGCGGGCGACGCGGCCGTGCACAATGACGACATGATGCTGATCTACTTCACGTCCGGCACCACGGGGATGCCGAAGATGGTGCACCATGACTTCACCTACCCCCTGGGGCACATCTTCACCGCCGCCTACTGGCAGCAAGTGCGCCCCGACGGGCTGCACCTCACGGTCTCCGAGACCGGTTGGGCGAAGGCGGCCTGGGGGAAGATCTACGGCCAGTGGCTCGCCGGCGCCCGGGTCTTCGCCTACGAGTTCGACAAGTTCGACCCTGCCGTGCTGCTACGCGTGCTGCAGGACTTCGGGGTCACGACCTTCTGCGCGCCACCGACCATCTACCGCTTCCTCATCAAGGAAGACTTCGGCCAGTACGACCTGAGCCATCTGGAGTACTGCGTGGTCGCCGGCGAGCCGCTGAACCCGGAGGTCTTCGACACGTTCCTGGCGCGCACGGGCATGAAGATCATGGAGGGCTACGGGCAGACCGAGATGGTCGTGGCCCTGGCCAACTACCCGTGGATCGAGCCCCGGCCCGGCTCGATGGGAAAGCCGACCCCGGGCTACGACATCGACCTGCTCAATGCCGACGGCGTCCCCTGCGAGGTGGGCGAAGAGGGCGAGATTGTGGTGCGCACCACCACCGGTCGCCCGCCCGGCATGTTCGTCGGCTACTACCGCGACCCCGAGCTCACCGCCAGCGTCTGGCACGACGACGTCTACCGTACCGGGGACATGGCCTGGCGCGATGAGGACGGCTACTACTGGTTCGTGGGCCGGGCGGATGATGTCATCAAGAGCTCCGGCTACCGCATTGGCCCGTTCGAGGTCGAGAGTGCGCTGATCGAGCACGCCGCGGTCGTGGAGTGTGCGGTGACGGGCGCCCCCGACCCCGATCGGGGGCAGGTGGTCAAGGCCACGGTCGTGCTGGCCAAGGGCTACACGCCAGGCGAGGACCTCGTGCGCGAGCTCCAGGAGCACGTCAAACGCGTCACTGCACCGTACAAGTACCCTCGGATCATCGAGTTCGCGACGGAGCTGCCCAAGACGATCAGCGGCAAGATCCGGCGCGCGGCCATCCGCAAGGGCGACGCCGGCGAAGTCGAGTAGAGTGCGAGAGACGGTGACCGTCCCTGGTTTGCAGAGGAGCGACTCATGACACGCCATGCACTAGTCCTGGCCTGCCTCACGCTACTGGCCGGCCTCGCCTGCGCCGCGCCCAAGGACATGTCCGTGTATGGTCGCCCGCCCGTGGGAGCCTTCGGCGTCAACACCCTCGAGCAAATCGAGGGCGCCGCGCAGTTGGGGATGACGCTGATCTATTCGTACAGCTCGTCCAGCGCTAAGAAACAGCTCGACCCGAACGACCCGGTGGGCAAGGCGGTGGTGGAGCACAAGCTGCAGGTGATGTACCCGCTGTGCGGGCGCTTCACGCAGGTGCGGCTCGGACGCGACCTCACCGCCGAGGATACCATGGTCCCGGTCACGGCCGAGAACCCGCAGTCTGTCACGGCGTTCCCCGAGTCCGGCTACCTGATGATCGAGGGGGAGCGCATCGAGTACCGCAGTCGCACGGCCGAGGGCTTCAGCGGGTGCACGCGCGGCGCCGGGGGCACCACGGCGGCCCGCCACGGGGCCGGCCTGCTGCTGTGCGACTCCGAGGGCCTGCGCAAGGACCTCCTGGCCGTGAAGGACGCTGCCAGCCTGTGGGGCTACTGGCTCGTGGACGACAACCGGCCCAAGGAGATCGACTCCCTGCGGGAGATGTCGCGCATCATCCGCCTGACCGACCGCGATGCGCAGGGCCGCCCGAACCGTCACATCATCGTGATCGGCATCGGGGCCTCCTCGGCGATGGCGAACTTCGAGCCCGGCATCGGGGATGCGCTCGGCGTCTACCCCTATCCCTACCACAAGGGCAAGCTGAACCCCGCCACCCGTAACCAGATGCGCTTCATCATGGCCCGCGCGCGCTCCCTGCAGCCGGACATCGGCCTGATCGGCATCTACCAGGCCTTTGCCTTAGGGGAGTCGCCGAACTGGAAGGAGATCCCGACTCCCGAGCAAGTGCGCGAGGACATGCTCAGCTTCTACGACTGGGGCGCCGATGGCGTAATGGCCTTCATCTACCACTGGGAGGGCAAGCACAAGGAGCCGCAGGGCCTGGACGCCTACCCGCCGGTGCGTGACGAGATTGCTCGCACCAACCTCGAGATCCTGGCCGGGAAGGTCAAGCGCACGGTGCCGCCGGTGACCGTGACGGAGTGGTTCACGGTGCTCAGTGGTGCGGCGGCGAAGCTCACGCCGGGCGGCAAGCCCGCCTACGACCTCGAGGATGCGGCGAAGCTGGCGGCGCTGGCGAAGGGTCGCCCCGACCGCCTCACGGCCGAGCCGTTCTCCGCTGAGGGCCGCTCCTATCCCCTGAAGGTGAGCTTCCCGGCCTGGGACAAGGCCGACCCGAAGAGTGACCGCTGGCCTATCGCGCAGTTCTCCGCCGACGCGCTGACCACCACCGACTGGTCGCAGGTGCGCACCCTCGAGCAGCCGATCTACAACCCGGGCGAGCACGCGATCGAGCTGCGCATCTCGCTGGAGGACACGCAGAAGGGCTGGTGGGAGCGCTCGGCGGTGGAGATCCCGGCACGGGTGCCGGTCGTGCTGCGAGTACCGATGGATGAGGCGCGGCTGAACATCGACCCCGCGCACATCCGCCGCTGGCTGCTGTGGGAGGCGGACCCGCCGACCGCGGTGGAGTTCCGCCTGGGAACGCCGCTGCTGGTGCCGTGAGGGTGTACCCCCTCACACTCTGTCGTGTCGTTTGCCGTCGCCGTGTGTCGTGGCCGTTTGCCGTCGCCGTTGTAGGGCGCGGACTTGTGCCGCGCCGTCTTGGTCGTTCTGTAGGGCGCGGGCCTGTACCGCGCCGCCGTGGTCGTTCTGTAGGGCGCGGGCCTGTACCGCGCCGCCGTGGTCGTTTGCCGTTGCCGTTGTGGGATCCCTAAGCCTCGTCAAGGCCGTTGTCATTCGCCACCTGCCGACGTTGGCGTGCGCCGTACCGGCCTCACCCCCCGACCCCGCGGACGCTCCAGGCGCTCCGCGCCTGCGTCCGCCAAGCCTCTCCGTCCCGGAGAGGGGGTGTCAGCAGGTGGGTACCGGGACGCGTGGCACGCCGCCGTCAGACTTCGTCGTTCCCCCGCGGACGCTGTCGGCGCTCCGCGCCTGCGTCCGCCAAGCCTCTCCGAAACGGAGAGGGGACGGGGGTGAGGCAGACGTCCCGTGGCCGTTGTAGGGCGCGGGCCTGTACCGCGCCGCCGTGGTCGTTTGCCGTTGCCGTGGTAGGAGCGGTCACCAGACCGCGAGCCGTTCGTCATTGCCGTTGTCGCGCCGCCATGGTCGTTCTGTACGGCCACAGCGAACGGCCGACGGTACGCGAACGACGATGGCGGAGGGCCCCTACTCCTCGATGATCTCCAGGCCGCAGAGTACCGTCCGGGAGACCTTCGCACCCGAGGAGGGCGTGAGCGCGAGCTCCACTAGCTCGGAGGCCTTGACCCCGTGGGCTTCCTTCATCAGCGACCGCGCGCCACCACCGGCCTCGGCCGCGACGTCCAGGCGGGTGCACAGCGCCTGGCCCTGTACAGCAACGTCGAACACGCGCTCCCCCGCCGCGGCGCCCTCCGGCTCCACGAAGAACAGCCGGACGGTGAACGCACGCACGGGGGCCCCCGCGCGGCCGACGCGCACCGCGAGCTTCTCAACCCCGAGCAGGCCGGACGCTGCCACCCACGGCAGCTCCCCGGCCGTGACCCACGAAGTGTGGTGCCGGAACTGCCCCGGCGCCGGCGGGGTGCACGACACCTCCACCTGCGGCGACGGTCCGCCGACGCTGGGCCAGTCCAGCCACAGCGTGCCGCTCGGCGCAAGCCGGTCGCCCGGCGCCCCGAAGTTCACCCCCACCCGTTTGATCGGTGCCGTCCCAATGTCCATCAGGTTGAACGCCCAGGCTTCGACCGCCGGGTCGTGCACGAAGGCGAGCGAGGTCTGGTTCGGATAGCTGCAGGTGCAGGTGCGCGTATAGTCGGGGGCGTTGAGCACGCCGTTGGCGACGATCAGATTGGAGGTGCAACCTGACTTGAACCCACCCAGGTTCCCCGTCCCCCCATCGCTGCGCAGGTCGAAGAAGCCCGCCGCCGCCGACCGGAACGTGATCAGGTTCTCGCTGGCGATGACAGTGTTGCAGCCGTAGTTGCGTGCGTACAGCCACGGCGTCTGCTCGCCCGTGATCGGGTTGGTGCGCGGGAGAGCCTCTCCGGTCAGCAGCGAGAGCGCGCGGCCCGGCTGCGCGAGCGAGATCGTCTGGGTGATGATACGGTCGCCCAGAATGATCGGCGGGCCGAAGTACTTCTCCTTCATCTCCCACAGGCGATCCCCTGTCGCACCGCGATAGGCAATGATGCGGTCGCCCGGTTCATCGCTAAGCATGTCCCGCGAGGGCCGGCCCGATTGCAGGAGGATGTCTCGCTCCGCCGAGTAGCCCAGCCAGGTGCCGAAGACGTCGGCGTCCGCCCGCCAGACCACTCGGCCGGTCGGCAAGTCCATTGCCAGGAGCGCCGGCCGGGACGCGGGCTCCTCGCCGCGCCGCTGCATCGCCTGGACGATGGGGTCCGGGAGCCGGTCGATGCAGAATAGCTTGTCCCGGCTCAGGCAGATCGCGTTGTGGCGAAAGCCGCACTTGCCCTCGACATGCCAGACCGGCTTGCCGGTGTGACGGTCGAGGACGATGATCCGGCGACTGGAGGTGGCGTCCCAGTTGTCGCCGTCTCCGGGCTTGCCCTTGCCGCCGAAGAACAGGGGCGAGGCCCCCACCACAATCACATCCCCCTGCACGGCGAGGTAGCCCCACCCGGTGACCTTGCCACTGGTATCACCCTCGGCCGGCAGCACGATCTCGCCCTGCCGCGCCCCCGTGGCCGGATCCAGCTTCAGGCAGCGGTTCTGGTGGACCACGTAGACCGTCTCGGGAGTGGCGACGAAGTTGGTGCCCAAAGCGTTGGCACCCGGCTGGTGGTAGGTGCGGTCGTAGTACTCGCCGATCTCGGGCAGTGGCACCTTCCACAGCTCGCGGCCGGTGTAGACGTCGTTGGCCCGCAGGGAGTCGGGGCCCTCGATGAACAGTCGCCCGTCGACCACCTGCTCGGGCGGACCGTGGCCATGGCGCGGGAGGACGTCCAGGTTGCTCGGGCCGCCAAACCACAGGAGGCCCAGCGGGGCCTTCACCAGGCTGTCGCGGGAGGCGACCGTGTTCGCCGGACTGCCGTACTGGTGGGTCCAGTTGTCGCTGCCGGGGAGGGCACCCGGTCGCCGTACCAGGGTCACGTCATCAGAGCGCGCGAGGGCGGCACCCTCCAGATCGCTGGTGTGGAACCGGCTCTCGAAGGTCGTATGCTCGGCGGCAGCGAGTTCCAGCGCCATCACGCCGCCGTAGGGTCTCACTGACGCGAACAACGAGTCGATCAGCCCTCGAGCCGCGACCGGGTCCCGCGCGGACCCGTCGGCGACCACGACGAGACTGGCGAAGTAAGGCGGCAGGCGGAGAGCTGCGACCTCACCGGCGAGAACGGCCACGCGCGACCCGTACAGGCCCGTCTCCCACAACGCATCGCGCAACGCCGCCGCCGTGCCGTCGTCGGCAGCGATTGCCACCACCCGCAGTTTGGTGTCATGGGCCAGACCGGCAAGTAGCTCGGCGTCGCGCGCCCCCACGACCAGGCAGTAGCCCTCACTGACACCGGTGGCCCGGACGATCCTCTGAGCAAGCGCGTGGCCCGGGGCCTGAGGGCGAGGGAGCGGGTCGCGGCGCATGGTGGCAGTCTGCGCCTGAGCCGGGCCCTGCCCGAAGCAGTGGAGCTCGCCCTCGAGGGTGGAGATGAAGAGGCGTCCGTCCGCCGCGAGCACCGACTCGATGGTTCCCGCAACCTCCGCCTGCCAGATTGTCTTCGCGGCGGCCGCCCCCTCCCCCATCGCGATGAGCAGGACGCGGTTGGCCAGAGAGGCCACGAGCCCGCCGGCAGCCTTCAGCCATACGCGGTCCGCCGCGATGCCCGTCGCCGTGCTGACGGGCACCACCAGGTTCGTGTGCTTGCCGCCCTTGCTGTCCTGGTACTCCTCCAGCTTGGCCTGCGTCACGCTGCGGACGACAACCTCGCCCTTGCTGATCCCGCAGAGCACATCATCCGTGACCACGGAGGCGCTGCTGTCCGGGTTGATGCGCAGCGTCGAGTCGGCGACGAAGGGGGCATAGGGGTCCGACACCGGGCGCGAAGAGACCCCGCCGAGCAGGGCGCCGCTGGTGAGCTGGTAGACGTTGCCACAGTTGAGGAAGTAGGTGCTGTCGGCCGCGACCTTGTAGTCCCCGACCTTCTGGTTGTCTGCGAGGCGGAAGAACATGAGCTCACCGGTGTCGCGGTTGAAGCCGGCCGGCGTGCTCCGCCCCCCGGGGATCAGGAGAACCTGGCCGGCGACCGTGCAGTAGCCCTGGGGGGCCACCCCGGCGAAGGCCGGGCTGTTGTGGGGTTGGTTGACATAGGTGGCGCTGGTCCCGTCGTTGCGCCACAGCACCGACCCGGACGCAGCATCCAGGCAGTAGACGAAGACGCCCATGAACGGCCAGATGCCGGCGGCGAAGTAGACGCGGCCATTGTCTACCACCGGCGCGCCCCGTACCGGCCAGGTGGAGACCAGGCGCTCATTGCCCAGCACCAGCCGCGGCGCGGGGGCGGCGTGGTACTTCCACACCACCGTGCCGTCGGCCGCGCTCAGGCAATACAGACAGCCATCATCGGAGCCGAAGTAGACTTTCCCGTTCCAGACCGCCGGTGCGAAGCGGATCGGCCCGTCGGCGAGGAATCGCCACTTGAGCCGGGCGGTGCGGGTGTCCAGGGCCAAGAGTGCATCCTCGCGCGGGGAGGCGACAAACAGGGTCTGCCCGGCGACCACCGGCTCGTAGGCCACGTCGAAGCGCATTCGTGGCTCGTCGGGCCAGGCCGGGCTCAGCCGCGGCAACTGGACCGTCCAGTGCAGCCGCAGATCGTCCCCGAGCTCCTGTGAGGTCGCTGCGCTATGCCGGGCATCGCAACGCCACATGGGCCAGTCCGCAGCCGGTGCGGGGATTGCGAGGAAGCTGAGAAGCACCGCAGTGAGGCGAGAAGTCACTCGCATAGCACGCCGTCCTGTCCAGCCGTAGTCCTGCCTGTGTGGCTGCGGGGTCTCCCGCATCGCGGGCCGGGCCCGCTGGGCCTTGGGGGGGCGACCCGGCGGACCCCTGCCAGCTTGTCCGGCAGGGGTCGTCACCCGACGAGCCCCTCGACAGTGCACGCCGCGGGAGGCCCCGGCACCACCGACGCGGGGCCGCGCGTATCCTGGCACCCATGCCGGGGGGCCCTACTGTGCAAAGGTCACGTAGCCCGTCGGCTCTACCGGCCGCGGCGGAGCCGCGGTGCCAGACACATGTGCTTCCCAGTCCCAGTCTGAGACCAGGTCAACGCCCAGGTTCGCGGCTTTGATCTCGCAGGTGCAGGGACCATTCATGAACTTCGCGAGCTCCGCCAGGTTGCTCGCGGTGATGCCCTTGCCCAGGTAGGCCTCGGTGACATGGCCGCGCCCGTAGGCGCCGAAGACCATCGGCCCGCGCCTCTCCCCCAGGTCCGCCTCCACCGCCAACAGTTGCCGGACCAGCCACCGCTCACTGGGGTCTTGTCGGGAGACCTCGAGCAGGCCCATCCGGACGCGGGCGTCCTCCACGACGCGGGCGTCCTGCGCCGAGTCGATCACGCCCCGTGCCGTCTCCAGCGCGGCCGCGCTTTGCGCCTCGTCGCCGTCCGTCATGACCACCATGACACCGCGCAGCCCCCGGCAGAGCATGTCGGCAAGGGCCGCGGTCTTCGGTGAGGCGAGCAGCTCGCGGGCGTCCTGGACGGTCATGTGCCCGGAGAAGACGGCGCGCCCTTTCGGCGACATCAGGATGTGTCGCGGCCGGCTCGCCCCGCCGCTCAGCTCGAGCACGTACCGGGCGTCCGGGGCGAGGCGCTCCGGGTCGAGACTGGCATCCACGGGCGTGAAGCGGAGGTTCGCATGCCCCACTTTCCCCGCGGCGACCTTCCTGAGCAGCTCGTTGGCCCTGGCATCCGCTTTGGCCTCGGCCCCATCGTGCAGATAGTAGAGGGTGTACTCCTGGCGCGGCCAGTGCACCAGGGCGTACTCGCAAACCGGGACGTCGCAGGCGGCCAGCGGAGCAAGCTGCCCCGGCACCAGCGGCAGGGAGAGCAGTGCGACGAGTACGGGGGCGCGCGGGATTCGAGGCATTGTGGTATTCCCACCCACGGGTCCGGATAGCCGGAGACCCGGCCGGAAGGGCCACGGCCGGCCGGCTCTCTGTGGCGAGACGGCTGTGAGCGGCCCCCTGCCGCCCTCTGAGCGCAGCGTCGCGGCCTCAGGACATCCTCGCGGCCGCTCTGCAAGGCTCCCCTCGATTATACACCGATCTGCGCCGCGACATGCCCCCGTGGCGCGACGTGCCGTCGCGAGCAGGGAGGATGCACGGGATGGGCGGGGAAGTCAGCATTGGTATCACGACGCCGCAACCCGAGGAGAGCGACGATGAGGGCCGGCTTCTTCGAGACAGACGTCACCCCCGAGGTGGGCGTGTTCCTGGCCGGCAACCCCGGCCGCCGCCCCAGCGAGGGCTGCGATGACCCGCTGTACCTGCGCATGGTGGCACTGGAGGATGAGGGCGGACAGCGGGTGGTGCTCGTCACGATGGACCTGCTCAAGTTCCCCCGTGACATGGCGTGGCGGGTCAAGCAGTGGGCGGAGCGCGAACTGGGGCTCAGCAGCTCGGCGGTCATCATCAACACCTCCCACACCCACTCGGCCCCGGGCCTGTTCCTGCAGAAGTGCTATCCGCACTGGCCCGTTGACCCGCAGTATCTGCGGCGGCTGGAGCTGGCGCTGCGGGAGGGCCTCGCCGCCGCGCTGGCGGACCTGCAGCCCACCGAGATCCGCTATGGGCTCAACCAGGCTCATTTTGGCGTGAGCCGCCGGCTGCCGCTGGCGGACCAGAGCGGGCGCTACCGGATGGCCCGCAATGATGACGGGTACTACGACCCGGACATGCCGGTGTTCTCGTTCCATCGGCCTGGCCGGGAGGGTCCGGTCGCCGTGCTCTACTCCTATGCCTGCCACTCCACCTCCAAGAATACGCTGAACATCAGCGCCGATTGGCCCGGCCGGGTGGCTGCAGGCCTGAAGGCGGAGCTCGGCGACGGGGTCATCCCCATGTTCGCCCAGGGGGCCGGAGGCAGCATCATGACCCGCGTGTCGTATGCGGGCGACGCCGAGGAGTATGAGGCCTACTGGCGCGCGGTCGCCGCGCAGATCGCCGACTTCGCGCGCTCGGACGCCATGCGGCCGCTGTCGCTGAAGCTCCGCACGGCGGAGAAGGAGTTCTACATCCCCTACGACATGGAGCGGAGGCACTCCACCGAGGAGCTGCTGGAGTGGGCGTCACCGGAAGACACCCCGATCCCGGATTGGGTGCGGCCGGCCAATCGCGAGATCATTCGGCTGTGGGCGCAGGACCTGCTGGAGAACCAGCGGCTCGGCCAGGTCCCGACGGCGTTCCGGATGCACCTGACGCGCTGGCAGCTCACCGCCGACTTGCAGCTCCTGGGGATGTCGGGCGAGGTGACCGCCGAGGTCGGACAGGCGATCAAGCAGCTCTTCCCGGACCGTCAGACGATCTTCCTGGGCTATTGCTCGTACACCGACGCCTACATCCCCACTGCCGCGATGCTGCCGCAGGGCAGTCATGAGGCCCTGTGCTCCATCTACTTCCACGACCGCCCGGCGCCGTTCGTCAAAGAGATCGATGACATCATCGCGCAGGAAGTCAGCTCGCTGGACCTGTAGGGTCCGGACCATCTCACCAGGAGCCAACCATGCCGATCATCAAAGCCGACCTGCCCGACCTGTTCCCCTTCGCCGACGGGGGACGCCTGCAGACCGCCGCCGAGTGGCCGCGCCGGCGCGCGGAGCTGCGGGAGCTCGTCGTCGGCGTCGAGTACGGGCATCTGCCCCCGCCGCCGAGCGCCGTGCACGCCGAGCTGCTCCACCCGAGCGCGCTCAAGCCCCCACTGAAGGCCACCCACAACACGTACCGCCTCAACATCGCGGGCGGCGAGCGCCCGTTCTGGTTCATGCTGGACCTGCTCGTGCCCCAGGTCGAGGACGCCGCTGACCGCAAGTTCCCCGTGGTCATCAACGGGGACGGCTGTTGGCGGACCGTCACGGAGGAGGTCATCGGGGAGGTGCTGGGCCGAGGCTACGCGCTTGCCACCTTCAACCGCACCGAGATCGTGCCGGACAACTACCGCCCCGACCGCGACACAGCCCTGTACCTCGTCTACCCCGGGCTGGACTTCGGGGCGCTCGCGGCCTGGGCCTGGGGCTACCACCGGGTGGTGGACTTCCTCCTGACCCAGGAGTTCGTCGATCCCGCCGGCCTGGCGATAGTGGGGCATGCCCGCGGTGGCAAGACGGTGCTGCTCGCCGGCGCCACCGCCGAGCGGATCGCGGTGCCCAACCCCAACGACTCCGGCTGCGGGGGGGCCGGGTCGTACCTGTTCCAGGGCGAGGAGTGCGAGAAGCTGGCCGACCTGGTGCGCGCGGTGCCGTACTGGCTCGGACCCCGCGTGGCACAGTACGTCGATCGCGAGGAGCATCTCCTCAAGGCGCTGTTAGGCACGCGCGCCCTGTTGTCGACTGAGTCTCTCGGCGTTGTGTGGGCCAACCCCTCCGGCACCTACCAGGTGCATCGCGCCGCCCGCGAGGCGTACCGCCTGCTGGGGGCCGAGGATCGCATCGGGATCTGGTACCGCGAGGGCGAGCATCGTCACGGGTTGGTGGACTGGCAGGCCTTCCTCGACTTCACCGACCGGCAGCTCCGCGGCCTGCCGACGGAGACGCCGTTCGACGTGCTCACTCTGGGCGGCCGTGTCCGCTGCCAGGT
>CAZIWQ010000043.1:0-284 GCA_964542355.1 uncultured Armatimonadia bacterium | reverse complement strand
CATAGCGCTCGATCAAGCATCGGGCTGTGCGTGGGCCTGATCGCGCCAACTGGGCGTGAGTGCCGCAGAGCGCGTGGCCAGGGCCCTTGTGCCGTAGACCCTCCGGATGGGGCCTGAGGCCCCATCCGGCCGTCAACGTGCGGAGCACGTCCGGCGGAGCGAAGCGAGGCCACCCAGCCCCGGGCTTCGTACGTGTTTGGCGTCGTGCCCTCGTCCGGGGAGCAGGTCGACGGACCGCACTTCGCATGCATGGCGGCGATAGCCGCCGTCGCGCGCATCGTTGC
>CAZIWQ010000042.1:0-15152 GCA_964542355.1 uncultured Armatimonadia bacterium | reverse complement strand
GGCGGAGCTGACGACATACGCGGACGTCGTCCTGCGCAGTGCGTACCGACCGCTGGAGGTCCCGCTCCAGGACCCGCCGCCGCTCGCGGAGGCCCGCGAGTGGCTGGAGGCAGCGCGGGCGCGCCAGCACGCGGCCGAGCAGGCCGCCGGCGCTCCGCCGGCACGCGGCCCGAGTGGCCTCGTCCGGTGGGCCGAGCGCGTGGTCGCGCTCGCGGAAGAAGGCGCCACCGGCCTCACCATGCGTGCCGACCAGCAAGCGTTCGGCATCAACGACATGGCAATCGTGGGCCTGCCGGGTGAGGTGTTCGTCGAGTACCAGCTCACCATCGCCGCCCGCTCGCCGCTGCGCCTGACCACCGTGCTGGGCGTCACCAACGGGTGCCCCAACTACATCCCCACGGCCGAGGAGTTCCGGTGGGGAGGCTACGAGGTGGCGGAGGCCTACAAGTTCTACGGGACGACGATGCTCGACCCATCGTGTGAACAGCTCATCGTGCAGGAGGCGGAGGCGCTCATCGCCGCGCTGGCATGACCGACGCGCTGCGTGCCGCCGACCGCCGACTCGCACCGAAAGGGAGAGGTGCATGGCGACCGATCCGTTCAAGCTGCCGGGCGACTTCCTGAAGGGCAATCTCCACACCCACACCACGACCTCCGATGGCCAGCTCAGCCCCCAGGCCGCGGTTGACCTGTACCGCACCAACGGGTACGACTTCCTGGCCATCACCGACCACCGGGCCCTGACCCGGACCGACAACCTGAAGACCGATGGCCTGACGATGCTGCCGGGGATGGAGCTACACCCGGGCACCGGCGAGCTGGGGCAGATCCACCACGTCGTCGCGATCGGGATGCAGACCCCGATCGAGCTGGAGCCCACCGAATCGCTGCGGGCCGGCCTGACGCAGATTGCCGCGCGCTGCCGTTTCGCTTTCATCGCCCACCCCTACTGGACCTCGATGACCCACCGCGACCTGTTGGGGGCGGGGGGCAACATCGGCGTCGAGGTGTTCAACTACACCTGCCACTGCGGGATTGGGCGCGGCGAGAGCGCGGTGCACTGGGACCAACTCCTCGCGCGCGGGGAGCGACCGTTCGGCTTCGCGGTCGACGATTCCCACCTCCACTACTGGGATGCCTGCGGGGGCTGGATCATGGTCAAGTCGGCCGGCCGCGATCCGGAGAGCATCATCAGCGCCGTCATGGCGGGCGCCTTCTACGCCTCCAGCGGGCCGACAATCGAGGACGTGACCTTCGAGCCGGGGAGCGTGACTGTGCGCTGCTCGCCGTGCCAGGCCGTCTACGTCATCTGCCCGCAAGCCGGCTGTGGCACTACCACCCACCGCCTGGAGCGCGACGGCGGCCCTTATACCGAGGTCTCGCTGCCGGTCCACGAATCGTGGCGCCCGGTCCGCATCGAGTGCGTGGATGAACGCGGGCGCAAGGCCTGGACCAACCCGTTCTGGTTCGAATGAGACAGGCCCAGAGTCGGCGATCGCCATGAATATCCTCGTCATCCACCGCAACGCCCAGATCGGCGGGGCGAATACCTATCTGCGCGCGGTCGTCCCCGAGCTGCGCCGCCGGGGCCATACGCTGGAGCTCATGATCGGCGGGGGTCCGTGCCGGCCACTGCTGCAGGAGGCCTTCGGGCGGCCACTGGCGTGGAACCCGCCGCTTCCGTGGCTGGCCGCGCGGCTGGTCCCGGGGCTCGTGCGGCGCCGGCAGATCGAGGCCGTCAATGCCCACACGTACAAGACGGGCCTCGCGGTCCTCGCCGCGTGCCGGGCCGCCGGCATCCCCCTGATCCAGCATGTGCACAGCCTGGTCCCGCTGGCCGAGGCGGCCCCGGCCCTCCAGGCCGCCGACCGCATCATCGTCATGAACCGCGCGGTACGCGACTGGGTCGCCCAGGTCGAGGGGCTCGCCGCCAAGACCGTCCTGAGTGTCCTGCCGGTGGACCCGGCGCGCTTCCACCCGCGCCCGACCGACCGCACGGGCGGCTTCCGCATCCTGTACTGCGGGCGGCTGGCCCGCCGCAAGGCGGCGGTCGTGGGCCAGATCCTGCAGGTGCTGGGCGAGCTGGCCACCGACATTCCCGAGGTGGAGCTCGTCGTGGTCGGTGGCCGCTCGCATCGGGCCGACGTCGCCCGCCAGGCGAGCCGCGTCAACTCCGCACTCGGACGCGAGGCAGTCATCATGCACGGCGAGCTCCTCGAGCCCGCCGACACCATCGCCGCCGCCGACCTGGTCATCGGCACCGGCTACGTCGCCCTCGAGGCTCTGGCGTGCGCCCGGTATGTCATCGGTGTCGGCATCCAGGGCCTCACCGGCCTTGTTACTGACAAGAACGTCCAGGCCTGCCTTGACGCCAACTTCGGCGACCACGCCGCACTGGACCCCGCTGTCACCCCCGCCAAGCTCAAGCAGGAGATCCTGCAGGCATATCACCTGTGGTTGGAGACCCCCTCGGCGCCGTGGGGGGCGGAACTGATCGCGCGGGAGTTCACCCCCCGGCGCGTCGCCGATGACCTGGAGCAAGCGCTCATCGCCGTCGCTATGTGAGAGACGGAGGGGGGGCCATCTCGCCGGACCGTCGTACGGGAACGAGGAAACCGGTTGCGCGGTCCCCGGTTCCGTGCTACCCTCGGCTAGCGCAAGACAGCGCGGAACCGGGGGCCGCGTGCCAGCGGAACGATCTGCGACGTCGGCGCCACAGACGCGCGGGAGGTCTCTCATGACGGCGAGACCGCAGCCGGTCTTGTACCAGTCCACAGAACGACCTATCGATGTCCTGCGGCGGGCGTACGAACTGCGCGATGCTCCTGCCGTCGAGGGCTTCATCCGGTCGAACGAGCACGTGGCCCGGACCCTTGAGGGTGCGAGGGAGGGCATTGCGCGTGTGTTCGGCCCGGATGCGAGGCCGACGATTGAGGTCATCACCGATCCAGAGAACGGGCATGACAGTCTGCTAGTCGTGGTGCAGACCGGCAAGAGCGTACCCACTTCCCTGGCTGCTCTCCACAGGTTCCACGAGGAGTGCTGGGCACAGGTTGGCTACGAGGAAGGCCGCCTGACCGCGTGGACTGTCGGATAGAGCATTCCCGCACGCTATGGCATTTGACTGGTACGACTACCTCAGCCTCTCCGGCGATCTGCTCGCGGGCCACCAAAGTGTGACCACGTACCACGACGCCTGCTGGAGGACGGTGGTCAGCCGATCGTACTATGCGGTCTTCCAGTTGGCTCTGGCGCACTGCAATGCGAGAGGCGACGCGCTGTGGCGAAGGATCACCAGCGAAAGCAGGAACCGCGACCAGGTCCGAGGATTGCATGACCAAGTCATTGCCTGGTTCCAGCGCAGTAGCGCTCCGGCCGAGATAGCGATAGGCAGGCGACTTCTCGCGCTGAAGGACATGCGCATTGTCGCAGACTATCGGTGCCTGTCGGACTGCTCTCGAAGGCAAGCGGAGATCGCGTATCGGGAAGCGCAGTCACTGATCCAGGAGATCCAGTCAGGATAGAGGCACTACCGAGCAGTTGCGGGCACTGCTCCCGGATGGGCTCGCGATGGCACTGGCGGCGGGCCTCATTGCCCAACAGCTCCCCGTTCCCGTACCCTCACCCTGCTCCGTCCCACAGCTTCTGCCGTTGACGCCGTTGGCGTATCCCCCACTCCGGCGCTCCGGGGAGGGCTCATCCATTTTCGCATCAAAGACCTTGACAGTAATACACTCAAGCTTTATACTGATCGCACAGGGGGACTTGGGGGCAGGCCCCTCCACAAGTGTCAATACCAGCCCTGCCGGCCGGGGCTGTCGATCCTGGAAAGGTGTGACGCAGCATGTCGAAGGCAGTGGGCATAGACCTTGGTACCACCAACTCCTGTGTGGCTGTCATGGAGGCCGGCGACCCCGTTGTCATCGCCAATGCCGAGGGCGCACGCACGACTCCCTCGGTCGTCGGCTTCTCGAAGACCGGCGAGCGTCTCGTCGGCCAGGCCGCCAAGCGGCAGGCCATCCTCAACCCTGAGCGCACCGTCAGCTCGATCAAGCGCGAGATGGGGACCCGCCACGCCACCACCGTCGACGGGAAGGACTACACCCCGGAGCAGATCTCATCGATGATCCTGGCCAAGCTCAAGGCGGATGCCGAGTCCTACCTCGGCGAGACGGTGAAGCAGGCGGTCATTACCGTACCGGCCTACTTCGATGATACCCAGCGCATGGCCACCAAGCAGGCGGGCGAGATCGCCGGGCTCGAGGTCCTGCGCATCATCAACGAGCCCACGGCCGCGGCGCTGGCCTACGGCTGGAAGAGCGAGAAGAAGGAGGCCACCATCATGGTCTATGACCTCGGTGGCGGCACCTTCGATGTCTCCGTGCTCGACGTCGAGATCGGCACCGAAGACCGCGATGCCTATCACGTCACCGCCACCTCCGGCGACACCCGCCTCGGCGGCGATGACTTCGACAGTCGCATCGTGGACTACCTCGCGGAGGACTTCCTGAAGGAGACCGGCGTCGACCTGCGCAAGGACCGCCAGGCCCACCAGCGCCTCAAGGAGGCCGCGGAGAAGGCCAAATGCGACCTCTCCCAGCAGGTCACCACCTCCATCAGCTTGCCCTTCATCACCTCGGTCGAGGGCGAGGGCCCCAAGCATCTCGAGATGACGCTCACGCGCGCCAAGCTCGAGGAGCTCATCGGCGACCTCGTCAACCGCACCAAGGTGGCCGTCGAGGACGCCCTCAGCGAGGCCAAGCTCAAGTACGGGGACGTCGACGAAGTGATCCTGGTCGGTGGCTCGACCCGGATCCCCATGGTCCAGGACATCGTCAAGAGCATGACCGGCAAGGACCCCAAGAAGGGGATCAACCCCGACGAGGTGGTCGCCGTCGGTGCTGCGATCCAGGCCGCCGTGCTCACCGATGACCAGACGCAGGATATCGTCCTGATGGATGTGACCCCGCTCACCCTCGGCGTCGAGACGCTCGGTGATGTGATGGACAAGGTCATCACGCGCAACACCAACATCCCGACACGCGAGACGCGCATCTACTCGACGGCCTCGGACATGCAGACCACCGTGGAGGTGCACGTGCTGCAGGGCGAGCGGCCGCGTGCGAGCCAGAACAAGTCACTGGGGCGCTTCCATCTCACCGGGATCCCGCCGGCACCCCGCGGCATGCCGCAGATCGAGGTGACGTTCGACATCGACGCCAACGGGATCCTCAACGTCGCCGCGCAGGACAAGGCCACCAGCAAGCAGCAGTCGATCACGATCACCGGCTCGGGGCAGCTCTCCGACGATGATGTCAAGAACATGGTCCAGGACGCCGAGGCGCACCGCGCCGAGGACGAGAAGTTCCGCGAGCTGGCGGAGGCCCGCAACCAGGGCGACCAGGTGGCCTACCAGTTGGAGAAGACGCTCAACGAGCTGGGCGACAAGGTCACTGAGGCCGACCGGACGGCGATCAAGGCTCGGCTCGAGAGCTTGCGCGAGGCCGTCAAGAGTGACGACGCCGCGGGCATCCGGGCCGCGATCGATGCCGCGAACCAGGAGTTCTCGAACGTCTCGCAGCGGATGTACGAGGCGGCCGGTGCGGCGACCGGGCCACAGGGCCCCGCCGATCCCGGAGCCGCACCCGGGGCCGGCCCGACGCACTCCGCCCCTCCCGCCGATGATGTGATCGAGGGCGAGTTCGAAGCCGACGACGACAAGTAGCTCACTGGCACGACCCGGAGGCGCGATAACACCATGCAACCACCCCTGCGGGAGCCGTTCGAGGAGTTGAGCCGGCTGCGGGCGCGGCTGCGGCAACTGGTGGACACCACCTACCCGCCCCCGCGCCCCGCCCCGCCGGCCGGCGCGTGGACGCCGCCGGCCGACATCACGGCCGGCCCGGAGGCGATCACCGTCGCTCTCGAAGTCCCCGGGATGGCGCTCGAGGACCTCCGGGTCCGGACGACCGGGCGCGTCCTTACCATCACCGGCCAGCGCCGGCGGACGACGGTACGCGGCGAGACCGATCGGCAACTCGAGCGCCCCTGCGGCAGCTTCACCCGGGCCTTCACGCTCGGCTATGAGCCGCAGGCCGCGGAGGCCACGCTGGCCGATGGCGTGCTCACTGTGGTCTTGCGACGGTAGTACCCGCGATGAAGACGCGCCGAGAACCTGGTTGCCCACAGAGGAACACTGACTATGCACTACCGCAGTCTCGCGGAGCTCCAGGCGCAGTTCGATCGTTTGTTCCGGGAGGCGCGCGCGTGGCACGCGTCGCCCGCGGCAAGCCCCGGCTTCGCGCCCCCGGCGGATATCTCGGAGGATGACGACGCGTACTATGTCCGCCTGGACATCCCCGGGGTCGCGCTTGACCAGTTGCGTCTCGTTGCCGAGGACGGGGCGCTCATCGTGCGCGGGACCCGCCCGGCGCCGGGCGGCGAGGGGGCCGCGGTGGTGCGCGCCGAGCGCCGCCACGGGCCGCTGGCACGCATGCTCCCACTGCCCGCCGATGCCGACTTCAGCCAGGTGACAGCCACACTCAACCAGGGAGTCCTGCAGGTCCGCGTGGCCCGCCGACGCGCCGTCCCCGGGCGCCGGATTGAGATCACGCCCGGCTAGCCGGGTCGCATCCCTGAGACCGCCCGTTCCGAGCTTGGATCGCCATGGACAGCACAGTGGACTTCTACGAGATCCTCGGCGTCGACCGCAACGCCTCGGAGGACGACGTCAAGCGGGCCTACCGCAAGGCCGCCCGCAAGTATCACCCCGACGTCAACCCGGGCGACGCCCAGGCGGAGGAGACCTACAAGCGCATCAGCCAGGCGTATGAGGTGCTCAGCGACCCGGAGAAGCGGGCCAAGTACGATCAGTACGGGGCGGCGTGGCAGCAGGCCCAGCAGAGCGGACAGTATGACGGCGGGGACTTTGGCAACTTCGTCTACACGAACTTCGGTGCCGGGAGCTTCGAGGACATCTTCGGCAGCCTGTTCGGCAACATCCGCGGCGGGGGGGGGCGCCAGCGCGCGCGTGTGCAGCGCCAGGCGGAGCGCGGGCCAACCATCTCGCACGAGCTGCCCATCAGCTTCGCCGAGGCCGTCCAGGGCACCGAGAAGCAGCTCACCCTGAGCGTTGCCGACCGTTGTCCCGACTGTGAGGGGTTGGGGGGCAAGAGCGCGCCCTGCAGTGCCTGTCAGGGAACCGGCCAGAGCGCGCGCGGAGGCGGCCTGTTTGGGATGGGCGGGGCCTGTCCGCAATGCCAGGGCTCCGGCGAAGTGATCCAGTCACAGTGTCCGACGTGCCGGGGGGGCGGCGAGGTGGTGCGCGAGCGCCGGCTCAAGGTCAAGGTCCCGGCCGGGGTCAAGACCGGCTCCAAGCTCCGCCTCGCCGGCGAGGGCGGGCGCGGCGCGCGCGGCGGGCCGAACGGCGACCTGGTGCTCGTCATGAACGTGGCGGAGCACCCCTTCTTCCAGCGCGACGGCGACAACATCGAGGTCGAGGTCCCGGTCTCCTTCACCGAGGCGGCACTCGGCGCCCGGATCCCGGTACCGACGATCGACGGGCGCGTCAACCTGAAGATCCCGCCCGGCACGCGCACCGGGCAGCGTTTCCGGCTCAAGGGCCAGGGGCCCCCGGTGCCCGGCTCGCGCGGGCGTGCCGATCAGTTTGTGACGGTGCTGATCACCCCTCCGCGGCGCCTCTCGCGCGAGCAACGCGAGCTGTTGGAGGAGCTGGCCAGGATCACGGAGGAAGACCCGCGGGCCGACCTGCCGACGACGTTGTGACCCCGCGGTGCGGGAACTGATGTGGAGGTAGACCATGCCGCCTTTCAACGATGAGCCAGTATACTTCATCAGCGTTGCCGCTCGCCTGGTGCAGTGTCACCCCCAGACGCTGCGCACCTATGAGCGGCTCGGACTTGTGCTCCCCCAACGCAGCGGGAGCAATGTACGGCTCTACTCGGAGCGTGATGTCGAGCGCCTGCGCCAGATCCAGCGTCTGACTCAGGACATGGGCGTGAACCTGGCGGGGGTGGATGTCGTGCTCAAGCTGCTCGACCAGATCGAGCAGCTCCAGCGGCACATCGACCGCCTGCAGCGACACATCGAGCAGGGCCCGAAGAGCCTGCCGGCCGCCGACACGGTCCGGATCGATATCCGATCCGTTGATGTGCGTGACGGAACCTAAGCAAGTCCCGGTAGGAAGAGGGGTACCTGCCGTGAAGACCCCCGGCGCCCCGCCCGTCGTGGTGGCGGAGTTCAGCGCCATGCGCGACCCGCTCTATGCCGACATCGCCGTGTCCCGGCTGCAAGCGGCCGGCATCCCGGCCCAGCGCTTCCCGTCGGCCTGGGTCACGGGGCTCGGTGGGCCAGCCCCCGAAGTCCAGTGGATCCGCGTGGTTGTTCCGGCCGACCGAGCCGAGGCGGCGCGGGAGCTCCTCGCGCAGACCGAGATCGACAGATGAGGCGGCGGACCGCCGCCACAGCCCGCGACGACGCACCGCTGGCTCACGCCCCGGTGCCACTCAGATAGAAGTGATTCACGATGGATTTTGAGCGCTTCACGAACGCGACCCGCGAGACCCTCGCGGCCAGCCAACAGGTCCTCCGGCGCTACCAGCAGAACCAGCTCGACACCGAGCACCTGTTGCTGGCGATGCTGGAGCAGGAGACGGGCGTCGTCGTGCGCCTGCTCCAGTCGCAGCACGTCGACCTGCGTGCCCTCGTCCAGGAGGTCGAGCGCAATCTGGGCCGGCGGCCGCAGGTCCAGGTCAGCGGCAGCGACACCCAGCAGATCTTCATCACGCCGCAACTGAATCGTGTGCTGGACAAGGCCGGGGAGGTGTGTCAGCGCTTCGGCGACCAGTTCATCGCGGGCGAGCACGTGCTGCTGGCCATCCTCGAGGACGGTCAGACCGATGCGGCCCGCCTGCTCCAGGCCGCCGGCGTCGGCGTGGAGCAGACGCTCAAGGCCCTCCAGGGCGTCCGCGGCAGCCACCAGGTGACGGATGCCGGCGCCGAGAGCAAGTACGAAGCCCTCAAGCGCTTCTCGCGCGACCTGACCGAGCTCGCCCGCGAGGGTAAGCTTGACCCGGTGATCGGCCGCGAGCAGGAGATCCAGCGCGTCATCCAGGTGCTGTCGCGCCGCACCAAGAACAACCCGGTGCTCATCGGCGACCCCGGTGTCGGCAAGACCGCCATCGTCGAGGGGCTCGCCCAGGAGGTCGCCGCCAACACCGTGCCGGACATGCTCCAGGGGACCTCGGTGGTGGCGCTCGACCTCGGCAGCATGGTGGCCGGCAGCAAGTACCGCGGGGAGTTCGAGGAGCGGCTCAAGGGCGTCATCGATGAGATCCGCGCCTCCCAGGGCAAGATCATCGTGTTCATCGATGAGATGCACACCGTGGTCGGCGCGGGAGCCGCGGAAGGCGCCATGGACGCCTCGAACATGATGAAGCCGGCGCTGGCACGCGGCGAGCTGCGCTGCATCGGCGCAACGACACTCGACGAGTACCGCGAGAACATCGAGAAGGACGCCGCGCTCGAGCGCCGCTTCCAGCCCGTGTTCGTCGAGGAGCCCAGTGTCGAGGACGCGGTGCGCATCCTGGAGGGGCTGCGGCCGCGCTATGAGGAGCATCATGGCGTCAAGATCTCCGACGAGGCGCTGCAGGCCGCGGCGGAGCTGTCGCAGCGCTACATCTCCGATCGGCACCTGCCCGACAAGGCCATCGACCTCATCGATGAAGCTGCCAGCAAGCTGCGCATCGACACCTACCGGCTCCCGCCCCGGCCCGAGGCGCTCCGCCAGGACATCGCACGGCTGGCGCAGCAGGGGCAGGAGGCCGTGCAGCACGGCAACTACGAGGAGGCCGAGCGCCTCAAGCGCCGGCTCGATGACCTGCAGGCCAAGCTGCCGGGGGCGGAGGAGAAGTGGGCCGGCGTCGAGCAGCTTGATGAGACCGTCGACGCCGAGGACGTCGCCGCGATTGTCTCGCAGTGGACCGGCATCCCGGTGACCCGCATGTTCGAGGAGGAGGCCCGCAAGCTCCTGGCGATGGAGGCCCGCCTCCATGAGCGCGTCAAGGGCCAGGACGACGCGGTGACGGCACTGTCGGAGGCGATCCGGCGCTCGCGCGCCGGTCTCAGCGACCCCCGCCGACCGATCGGCTCGTTCATCTTCCTCGGCCCGACGGGCGTCGGCAAGACCGAGCTCGCGAAGGCCCTCGCCGAGTTCATGTTCGATGATGAGGATGCCATGATCCGCATCGACATGTCCGAGTACATGGAGCGCCACGCTGTCTCACGGCTCATCGGTGCGCCCCCGGGCTACATTGGGTACGAGGAGGGCGGCCAGCTCACCGAGGCGGTGCGGCGGCGCCCCTATCGCGTGATCCTGCTCGACGAGATCGAGAAGGCCCATCCCGATGTCTTCAACATCCTGTTGCAGATCCTGGAGGACGGCCGGCTCACCGACAATACCGGCCGCGTGGTCAACTTCAACAATGCCGTCCTGATCATGACCTCCAACATCGGCAGTGAGTACATCACCCCGCCACAGGCCGACTGGTCGGAGGCGCAGCGCAGTGAGCACTATGAGGACATGCGCGACCAGGTTGTTGCCTCACTGCGCGACGTGTTCCGGCCCGAGCTGCTCAACCGCATCGACGAGATCGTCGTGTTCCACGCCCTCACCGAGCACGAGATCTTCGAGATTGTGGACCTCATGCTGGGACGGGTCGGGGAGGCACTCCAGCAGCGCAGCATGTCGCTGGTGGTGACGGAGACGGCCAAGCGGCTTCTCGCCCAGGAGGGCTATGACCCCGCCTACGGGGCACGACCACTGCGCCGCGTCATCCAGAAGCGGGTGGAGAACCCCATCTCCAGCGCGATCCTACGGGGCGAGTTTGGTGCCGGTGACACGGTCCAGGTGGATGCCGAGGGCGACCAGGTCAAGCTCCGGCTCGTGGTCGGCGAAGGCTAGCGCAGAGCCTGATGAAGGGAAGTGGATGGTACATGATCCGTAGACTGAATGTTCCGGCAGTGGGGATTGCGCTGGGTGCCGTCTGGGGTGTCACGGTGCTGCTCGCCACCTGGCTCAACGGGATGACCGGGGGGATGGAGACCGGCTGGTTCTCACCCCTGACCCGCACCCTCGACTGGACCTATCCCGGCTACGGGGTGGGGTTCTTCGGGGGCATCTGGGGCGGCATTTGCGCCTTGGTGCATGGCGTGATCGTGGGCGCCCTGGTCGCGGCTGTCTACAACCGGGTGGCGACCCCGGTCGACGCGCAGCCGTCTCCGGGGGCCGATGAGGACGACTGACGCCGTGCCTCGCCGTTGCTGTGCCGTTGCCGTGCCCTGTGCCGTTGCCGTGGTAGGAGCGGTCCCCTGACCGCGAGCCGTTGCCGTTGCCGTCTGCCGTTGCCGTCTGTCGTTGCCGTCTGCCGCTGCCGTCTGTCGTTGCCGTCTGCCGTTGCCGTCTGCCGTTGCCGTGCCCCGTGCCGTCGCCGTGGTAGGAGCGGTCCCCTGACCGCGAGCCGTTGTCGTTGCCGTCTGCCGCTGCCGTCTGTCGTTGCCGTCTGCCGTTGCCGGATGCCCAGTGCCGCATGCCGAATGCCGCCGTCTGCCGTCGCCGTCGCCGCCGTCTGCCGTCTGCCGTCGCCGTCGCCATCCCGCAGGGATGGTCTCCGAATTAGCACTCTCGGCCCGAAAGTGCTAATTCCGTCTTGCATATCAGAGACGAATCAGGTATCATTCCCGCCATGGAGACGTAGCCGCGAACACCCGTCGCGGGGCGCAGTGCCCGCACAACGGTCCCGGGCGGGATTCGTCGGCCGGCGCGGTGGCAAGGGGACGTAGCGGCGGCTCTCCCGTCCTGTCGATTGCTGGGGGTGTCGCACGACCATCGCACCACGCACGGGCCGTCTCCGTGCGCGGTTGTGGCCTTGGGGGGCCTGTCTCCGGAACTTGACGTGCGCCGTACCTCACCCATCCGTGCCCCTTCCTGCGTCGGCGCGCGCCCGCTACGGGCGACGCGCGAGCGGGGGGGCGGGTCCATGGTGTAGTCTCACGGGTCTTGAGTGTCTTGTGTCAACATCACTAGCTGTGGCTCAGAGGGCCGCAGACCGAAGGGAGGTGCGGGATACGGCACTTAACGTGTTGGGAGATCGTGTGCTGATCCGCATTGATGAAGCGGAGACGACGGAGGGTGGCATCTACCTGCCCGAGGCCGCGCAGAAGAAGCCCCATCGCGGGACTGTCCTCGCGGTGGGCCCGGGGCGCCGCCTCAAGTCCGGGACCGTCGTGCCCCCCCCGGTAACGGTCGGGGACCGTGTGATGTTCGCCAAGTACGGGGGGACGGAAGTCACCGTCGATGGCGAGAAGCTGATGGTGATGTCGAGCGACCAGCTCTACGCAAAGATCCCGGCGGGCGAATAGTCGGCTTCCCGGGGCATCTGACCGCGAGCCTGCTGCAGGGACGCGGGCCGGCGGTCATCCAGCTACCAGATAGAAGGAGAAGGAGCGGTTATGCCAGCCAAGGAGATTCTGTACGATGAAGAGGCGCGCCGGGCGTTGGAGCGCGGGGCAAACCTCGTCGCCGACGCAGTGAAGGTCACGCTCGGCCCGGCGGGACGCAACGTCTTGCTGCAGAAGAAGTTCGGCTCCCCGACCATCACCAAGGACGGCGTGAGTGTCGCCAAGGAGATCGAGCTGCCGGATCATTTCGAGAACATGGGCGCCCAACTGCTCAAGCAGGTCGCCTCGCAGACCAACGACGTCGCCGGTGACGGGACCACCACCGCCACCGTGCTCGCCCAGTCGATGCTCCACAGTGGCCTGCGGGCTGTGGCCGCCGGAGCGAACCCCATGTTCATCAAACGCGGGATTGACAAGGCGGTGGCCGCCGCAGTCGCCAAGCTGCGCACCATGTCGGCCGAGGTCAACACCCCCGAAGAGATGAAGAACGTTGCCGCCATCGCCGGCAATGACGCCGCCATCGGCAAGATCGTCGCCGACGCCATGAGCGAGGTCGGCAAGGACGGCGTCATCACCGTCGAGGAGTCCAAGACCACCGAGACCCGCCTCGAGCTCGTCGAGGGGATGCAGTTTGACAAGGGCTACCTGTCCCCCTACATGATCACCGACCGCGAGAACCTCCAGGCCGTGCTCGACGAGCCCTACATCCTGCTGTACGAGAAGAAGATCGGGTCGGTCGCGGACATGGTCCCGGTGCTGGAGCTCGTCGTGCAGGCCGGCCGCCCGCTGCTGATCATCGCCGAGGACATCGAGGGCGAGGCGCTCGCCACGCTGGTCGTCAACAAGCTGCGCGGGGCACTCACTGCCGTCGCCGTCAAGGCCCCCGGCTTCGGCGACCGCCGCAAGGCGATGCTCGAGGACATTGCCGTGCTCACCGGTGGCACGTTCATCAGTGAGGACCTTGGTATCAAGCTCGAGTCCGTCACCGCCGACCGCCTGGGCAAGGCCCAGCGCGTCGTGGTCACCTCCGACGAGACGACGATCGTCCAGGGCGCCGGGAGCGCCGAGGCGATCAAGGGCCGCATCGAGCAGATCCGCCGCCAGATCCAGGAGACCGACTCCGACTATGACCGCGAGAAGCTCGAGGAGCGCCTCGCCAAGCTCTCCGGCGGTGTGGCCGTGATCGAGGTCGGCGCGGCAACGGAGACCGAGCTCAAGGAGAAGAAGCACCGCTTCGAGGACGCACTCTCCGCCACGCGCGCGGCCGTCGAAGAGGGCATCATCGCCGGCGGCGGCGCCGCCCTGCTGCATGCCGTCAGCGCCCTCGATGACGTCGAGGCCACCGACGCCGACATCCGCACCGGCATCGACATCGTGCGCCGTGCGCTCTCCCAGCCCATGCGGCTGATCGCCGAGAACGCAGGCTTCGAGGGCTCCGTCATCGTCCAGCAGGCCGCCCGCAAGGGCGCCAAGGTCGGCTTCAATGCCCTCAAGGGTGAGTTCGAGGACATGCTCAAGGCCGGCATCACCGACCCCCTCAAGGTCACCCGCTCGGCGCTGGAGAACGCGGCCAGCATCGCCAGCATGATCCTCACCACTGAGAGCATCATGGCCGAGATCGAGAAGGAGAAGGCACCCCCGATGCCTCCGGGAGGCCCCGGTGGCATGGGCGGGATGGGTGGCATGGGTGGCATGGGCGGGATGATGTAGTCACGCCCGCACACTCGCCCCAATGACGACCCCCGGGCGGGGCCGCCGGAGTACGTCGGACTAGACCCGCCGACGCAACCCCCGGCCCCGCCCGTCCCTTCCGCCCGGACGCCCGTCCGCTCGCCCAGCACCCATGATACCCCTCTCCGACAACATCCGCTCCCGCACTACGCCCGTCGTGACGAGGGGCATCATTCTCGCGTGTGTGGCGCTCTTTGTCTACGAGGTCCTCGATCCCGCCTTCGGGGACCACTGGGCGTTCAAGCCGGCATATCTGCTCTCCCACCAACTCTTCGTGATCGGCCCCGCGCTCGTGCTGCGCTCCATGCTCATCTCCGTGTTCCTCCACGGGGGTCTGCTCCACATCGCCGGGAACATGCTCTTCCTGTGGGTCTTTGGGGACAATGTCGAGGACCGCATGGGCCACTTCCGCTTCCTGCTGTTCTACCTGCTGTGCGGCATCGTCGCGACGCTCGCCCACAGCTTCTCCGCGGTTCTTGGGCTGATGCATGACTCGCACGCACTCGAGCAGGGAGTCGTTGGCGCGAGCGGAGCCATCGCGGGTGTGCTGGGAGCCTATCTTGTCCTCGTCCCCCGGGCCTCGATCCGCACGCTCGTGATTCTGCTGATCTTCATCACCGTGATCAACATCCCGGCGTCGTTCTTCATCGTGGTGTGGTTTGTGATGCAGCTCTTCTCGGGGGTCGGGGCTCTGACGGGGGGCGCCAGCAATGTCGCGTACTGGGCGCACATTGGCGGGTTTGCGACGGGGTATCTGATTGCGCGCAGCATCCGCGACGCGCGGCGGGCGCGGCCGCGGGCCCAGGTGCTCCACATGGAGATCGACGACCCCTAGGGGTGCCGCCGTCTGTAGAACCCCCAGGTCTCGCCAAGGCCTTTGTTGTTGGCTACCTGCCGACGTTGGCGTGCGTCGTACCGGCCTCACCCCCCGGCCCCCTCTCCGT
>CAZIWQ010000041.1:14273-15239 GCA_964542355.1 uncultured Armatimonadia bacterium | reverse complement strand
CCCCTGCGGACTCGTCGTCGGCGCGCTTCAGGTTCAGCTCCAGCAGCCGCTCCAGGAGTTCCTCGTTGCTGATGTCCTCCGGCCAGCCATATGCCGCCAGGACCGCACGGTCCAGGGCCTCGTGCAGGTTGGCGAGCCACGTCGGGCGTTTGTTGTAGAGACCGGTAAGCGTCAGCTTGGGGTCAGCGTCCAGGGCTGACTGGCGCACCTCATCGAGGGCCTTGGCCGCCTGAGCGATCGTCTTTCGCTGAGCGTCGTCGGGTTGCGGGAAGGGGAAGGTCTCAAAGCAGGTATTGGGGGTGTAGACCGGGTCATTCCCCTTTCCCTGCCAGGAGCACGTCGCAAGGGACCACTTCTCGTGGACGCGGGAGTGCAGGACTCCGAAGAAATAGTCGTCGTCGCGAGCAAAGACGATCAGGCGGTGGTCGGGGTTCACCGCTGAGGGGAGCCATGCGAACAGGCGGTGCTTGGCGACTACCACTGTGCACAATGACCGTGGCAAGCCGTCAATGGCGGCGTGCAGGTCGGGACATGACCTCGCCAGCAACCACCACTTCTCCGCCTGCCTCTTCTCGCGGTGCCCAACCCGCAATGGCAGTACATGCTCCTTTACGTACTCAAATGGCATCTCATAGAGCGCCGCGTCGGTCTGTTCCATCTCACCAAAGTCAATGATCCACATATCCTGCGGACGACGCACGATGTCATAGCCGTTGTACCAGGGCCTCACGACGTCAGCGTTCTGCCTGCCCATCGGGTTCACTGCGACTATCATCTGGCGCGCGAGGTCCCCAGGAATGTCGAAAGGTCCCTTCTTGGTGGTGCCAACGAATGAGACGCCCGCGTTCGCCCTCAGCCTGACCGCGTTCGTCAGGTCGGCCTTGGCCGTGAGATCCGCGTTGATGCTCGCCACCGCCTGCCCGTCCAGTGTCCGCGCCATCTGCGTGCCGTCGTCAAAGCCGACCA
>CAZIWQ010000041.1:0-14263 GCA_964542355.1 uncultured Armatimonadia bacterium | reverse complement strand
ACAGCAGCACCGTCTAGAACCCACTCCCGGTCTGACCACGCCATGAAGATGCCGCCGCTCTGGCGAACGCGCTCGAGGATGGGCCGGTTCTGGCCCTGACGGATGGAGTTCGTCGCCAGTAGCCCGGCCCGCTTCGCGCGTCCGGCTGCGATCTCACTGCGCGCCCGCTCGAACCAGTAGGCGCACAGGTCGCCGTGCCGTGGCACGCGCCCCTCGTAGGTTGCCCACATCCGGTCTACATACTCGTCCCCCAGTTCCGTGCGCTGTCTGGGGCGACCCAGGAACGGCGGGTTACCGACGATCACGTCCGCCTCGGGCCATTCGGGTTCCGACACGTTGCCGGCCTCGTCCACCTCCATGATGGCGTCCCGTTGCTCGATGTTCTCCAACGCCTCCAGGATCGGGCGCTCCGCGGTGCGCACCCCGTGCTGCTGGTTCCACTGCAGATACCCGATCCACACAGTAAGCTGGGCGAGCTCCGCCGCGTAGGAGTCGATCTCCAGGCCGTGGAGCTGCCGGGGGTGCACCCGCGGCAGGCCCATCTGCAAGCCCCACTGCCCCGCCTGGGAGTTGACCTCTTTCTCCAGGTCTTTGAGGCAGGTGAGAGCGACGTACAGGAAGTTGCCGCTCCCACAGGCCGGGTCCAGCACCCGGACGCTCCCGATCCTGTCCAGGAAGCCATCCACGCGCTTCTGCAGCGCGGCGACACCCCTGGTGCGCTTCTTCGCGTCCGCCTGCGTTACGGCGCCCTCGCCCTGCCGGCGAACGGCCTCCCACTCCTCGCGCAGAGGGGCCATCAGCACCGGCTCGATGATGGCGAGAATGTCATCTTTGGAGGTGTAGTGCGCGCCAAGCTGCGCGCGTTTGGCCGGGTCGAGGCTACGCTCGAAGAGGGTGCCGAACACGGCGGGCTCCACCCGGCCCCAGTCAAGCTTTGCGGCTCGAAGCAGGGCCTTGATCTCGTCCGGTTGCAGGGGGATGGTAGCTTCGTCGTCGAACAGGCCGCCGTTGAAGTGCTCGATCTCGTCGGCCCCGAACCAACCGCCCGAGCGCATGGCCCCCAGGAGTTGCCCGATCATCGCATCGAATCGTGTGGGATTGTCGCGCGCGGCGTCGAGCAGGCGAGTCATGAGGCCCTGCGGTAGCAGCCCCACGTCCTCGGCGAAGAGACAGAAGATCAGCTTCATGAGGAAGTGGGCCGCGTCGTGAGCGGGCACACGCCGCGTGCGGAGGCGTTCCGCGAGCGCGCCGATCTGTGCTGCAGCCTCCTCCGTGATGGCCTCGCGCGAGATGCCGGGCCGGAGCGCCTCGGGGTTGGTGAACAGGTTGCGCAGGACTTCCAGGTTGGCGGGGTGCCCGATCTCGGCCAGATCGACAGTGTGAACCTGGCTGTCGGTGTTCGTGAAGTTGGTGTGGACCTCAATGTGGTCCCGGTCGCACACCACCAGCAGCGGGGGGTTGCCGAGGGCTTCGCGGTACTGCTGGAGCTGGCGGTATGCGGCACGCAGATCGGCGTGGCGTCCTTTGTACTCCCAGGCGAAGAAGCTCTTCTTCCACACGTCGGCCCAGCCGTCCCCGCCGCTGAGCTTCCCGGCACCCTTCTCAAAGCAGAACGATTCGCCGGTGGGGTCGGCCTCGGCCGGGGTGGGGTGGCCGAGCATCCGGCACAGGTCGATGAAGTGCTCCTGGGAGGCGGAGCGCTCCTTGAGTTCATTGTGCGTCCACTTGATGCGGAACTCGTCAGGAGTCATCCGGTATCCCCCGGTTGCGTTCGAGCCAACGCACGGTGCGCGGTTGGCAGCCACGAGCAGTGTTCCCCTCGTGCCCTCACATCCCTCCCACGACGGCCACCAATCGCGGGGACAGGGGAACGAGGGATGAGGTTGGGGGGCGGCCGGGAACCAGGGGCTTACGCCCCTCGCTACCATCTGTCGCCCCTCCCGGGGCTCGACGGCACGCCGCTTCGCGGCCGGAGGTCGACGGCATTGGGGCCGGGGGTCGGCTCTCGCAGACACCGTTCCGTTGGTTGGCCAAGACGTCGTGCCCTGACGTCGGCCAGCCGCACCCGCCGAACGCCACTCCGGCTCCCCCCGCGCCACCATTGCGTCCTGCCGCGGTATCCGTCCCACCGCTCTGCGCGCCACCCACGCAGGAGAACCGGCGCGCCGGGGAGAACACACCGCGCGGGAGCCTGCTTGCCCGTGCCTGCAGGCCTGCCCACAACGCACCCACTACTCGCTATCAGAGATGTGACCCCACCATGGAGCTGGCCTACAAGCCCAACTGGGACGAGGCCCGGCGCCGCCTGCTGGCCTACTGGGAGATGGAGATCATCGATCGGCCGTGCATCGCGGTGACCGCCCCGGGCAAGGCCCCGCGTCCCCTCGCGCCGGCTGCAGACCACCAGACCCGGTGGACCGACCCGGAGTACGTGGCCCAGAACTACGACGTCGGGCATGAGGCGACCTACTTCGGTGGTGAGGCGATCCCCGCGACCTCGCTGATGGTGGGCTACTGCTTCGGCTATGGCGCCCCCCTGCACTACAGCGAGCAGACGGTGTGGCAAGACCCCATCATCACCGACTGGGGCGCCCCCCCCGCGCTGGAGCTGCGGGAGGACGACTGGGCGTGGCACCAGGTGCAAGCGGTGGTCGCGCGCTGTGCCGAGGTGTCCGCCGGCAAGTGGATGACCGGCTGGCCGAATATCCACCAGCCCAACGATCACATCTCGCTCCTGCGCGGCACGGAGGACTTCCTGCTCGACCTGCACGATCATCCGCGCGAAGTCAAGCAGGCACTCCGGCGGATGCTCGACAACTGGTACCTGATGTATGCACGCGTCAGTGAACTCCTGGCGGCGCAGGAGGGGTCGTCGGGGTGGCTGTCGCTGTGGTGTCCGTGGGAGAAGAGCGTGACCTTGCAGAGCGACGTGTCGTGCATGCTGTCGCCGGCGATGTTCGAGGAGTTCGTAGCCCCGGAGCTGGAGGAGCTGTGTGCCTGGATGGAGGGGACCTCGTACCACCTGGACGGCCCGGGGGCGCTGCAGCATCTCGACCGGCTCCTGGCGCTGAAGCGGCTGCACGCGATCCAGTGGACTCCCGGCACCGGCAATGCATCCGGGCTGTCCTGGCTCGACCTCTATCGGCGGATCCAGGCAGGCGGCAAGGGCGTCATCATCTTCCTCGCCTACGACGAGGTGGAGACGGCGGTGCGAGAGCTCCGGCCGGAGGGGCTGTTCATCTACACCAGCGCCCCGTCCCCGGACGCCGCCGAGGCCCTGCTGGAACGGGCCGTGGCGATCACGGCCGGCCGGCGGTAGAGGGCGCAGGTGACGAAGGCGCTGCTGACTCGAAGCGCCCACTGTCGGGGCGGCTACTTGCTGTGGGAGCCTACGACCGGCTCAAAGCGGTGGCCACGCTCCACCCACGTGCCGGCCCTTATCATCTGGGTGAGGCAAGCAGAGCACACGTTGTGCTGCAGCCCGTCGGAGTCAAAGACGGCCGTGATGGGCTTGGGCGTCCCGTCTGCGGTCATGCACACGTCCGGCAACCGGAGCTCACAGACCGCCATCAGTGCCACGCCGGTCGCCCTGATCGGCTTCGGTGTCATCGGGCTCACCACTCCATTTCTCCAGGATCGAGTGCAGCGCAGCGGTGGCTGCTTCCGCCAACGTGTGGACCGGCGCGACGAGGTCGCCAACCGGCGGTGCGAGGAGATACAGCCGCTGAATGCCATCCCACACCAGCTCCCAGCGAACTAACGCTTTCGGCCCATGCTACCACAAGAGCCACACTGGACTCAATGCCGCAGTAGCCCACCCGGCCGCGGCGGAGGTTAGGCGAACACACCTGGGGCTGACGTGCAGCGATCGGGGTCTCGGCACCCACTGTCGTGCAACGTGCAACCCGGGCCACCTCACCGCCGTGGTGCTCCCTCCGGGGAACAGGAGGACCTGTCGCGCGTCGTTGCGAACAAGCACCGAACGCTACCTGTGGAGGTCATTCCCCATGCTGACGACCCGTCCGGACTCACTTGTCCAGCCCGAGGACATGGCGCAGAGCCGCCTATGGACGCGGCCGTTCCTTGCCTCGCCGACGGAGCTGCCGTTCTCCTTCACCTTCGACGGGAGGCGGATCGTCGGCATCCCTCACGAATGGAACCCTGTAACCACAGCGCGCCGCATCGACGCGAACATCGTCGAGACCGTGCACGAGGGCACCGATGGCAACACCGGGCTGAAGGTCCGGGTGGAGGTCCTGGAGTACCGCGACTTCCCGGTCGTGGAGTGGGTCGTGTGGCTCACCAACACCGGAGACGCGCCGACGCCGCTGCTGTGCGATGTCCGGGCGCTGGAAGCCACCTTCGCCGGCGAGGCCCCGCTCCTCCATCACTGCAACGGCGACTTCTATAGCGAAGAGGGGTACACCCCGCAGGAGACGTCGCTGCCGGAGGGAGCCGAGTTCTCGTTCGCGCCTACCGGCGGTCGCCCGTGCGATGGGGCCTTCCCCTACTATCGGGTGCAGCTCGCGGGCGGTGGCCTGACGCTGGCTGTCGGCTGGCCCGGCCAGTGGTCCGCGAGGTTCACCGGTCGCGCCGACGGCGTCGCGATCGCGGCCGGTCAGGAGCGAACGCACCTGCGGCTGATGGCGGGAGAGAGCATTCGCACTCCCCGCATGACGCTCATGTCGTGGGTCGGTGACACCGCCCGCGCGATCAACCTGTGGCGCCGCTGGTACCTGGCGCACGTCTTGCCGCGACCGGACGGGCAACCGCTAGCGCCACTACTGGTCGGCGCTGCGACGGATATCGGGGAGGAGTTCACCGCGGCCACCGAGGAGAACCAGCTCCGCTACATGGAGCGGTTCGCGCAGGTCGGGTTCGACTATGATGTCTGGTGGATCGATGCGGGCTGGTATCCCTGCCGGGACGAGAGCGGGCAACGCCGCTGGCCCCGCACCGGCACGTGGGAGCCCGATCCGGAGCGGTTCCCCCATGGTTTCGCGCCGATCTCGCACCAGGCACGGCAGCGTGGTGCTCGCCTGCTGATCTGGTTCGAGCCGGAGCGCGTCACGCAGGATTCACAGCTCTGGCGGGAGCACGGGGACTGGCTCTTCACCGGCAGCCATACCGAGGGGTGGGACGGGCGGACCGCACTGCTCAATCTGGGCGACCCCGAGTGCCGCCAGTGGCTGACCGACCATGTCTGCGCACTGATCCAGCGTGACGGCATCGGCATCTACCGCCAGGACTTCAACTTCGCGCCGCTCGCCTACTGGCGCGACAACGAGCCCGAGGACCGCCAGGGGATGAACGAGAACCTCCACGTCCAGGGCTACCTCCGCTACTGGGATGACTTGCTGGCGCGCAACCCCGGTCTGTGGATCGACTCGTGCTCATCCGGCGGTCGCCGCAACGATCTCGAGACGATGCGCCGGTCTGTGCCCCTGCACTATACCGACTATGGGTATGGCAACCACCCGGTGAAGCTGGCCTTCCACCACACGCTCTACTCGTGGATCCCCTACTTCAAGGAGTGCACGCTCTCGTGGGATCAGAACCAGCCGGGGGATGATGGCCGCTTCGACCGCGCCATTGACAGCTTCTCGTTCCACTGCGGGATGGCAGCCATGGTGTTCGCCACGGTCGATATCCGGCGGGATGACTACGACTTCGCGCTTGGCCGGCAGATGATCGGCCTCTGGCGGCGCGCGGCCCCGCTGCTCTTGTATGGTGACTACTACCCGTTGACCGAGTTCAGCCGCAGTGGCGAGCGGTGGGTGGCCTGGCAGTTCGACCGGCCCGAGCTGGGCGAGGGCTTCCTGCAGGTCATCCGCCACGCAGCCTGCCCGGACGAGACCATCACTGTCCATCCTCAGGGCGTCAGCCCGGAGGCCGAGTATGTGCTGGAGAATCCGGAGACCGGCGAGGAGCTGCGTCTGACGGGGACCGCCTTGATGGACGATGGTCTGACCCTGGGGCTGCCACCGCGTAGCGGGGCCGTCTGGTTCTACTCTGAAGTGGGGTCACAGGTGTGACCCCATGACCCCGTCGATGAGCTCCGTCCGGTAGCGCAGCTCGACTTCCTGCTCCGACAGTCGGCGGCTGTAGATGGTCAGCTCATCGACGGCGGTGAGCGTCTGGTTCGCCAGGAAGTACGGGCCCCCGACGCGAAAGCACTCCGCCGTCAGCAGGTCGGGGGCGGCCCGCAGGTAGCGATGGTACTGGCGGGCGCCGTCTACGTACAACGCCGCGCCCTGCCCATCCCAACTGAAGGCCACCTGGTGCCACTTCCCGGGGGCCCACATCTTGTCCATGGGGACCTGCAGCAGGTTTGGGCCGGTCAGCTCCCCTGACATGCCGTAGGCCACCACCGTATCCCACTCATAGAACTTGTAGAGCAGGATGTCGAACACGCGGGCTGCCGGCCGGTCCGACAGGGGCTGGGCCTCGACACGGAAGAAGTGATGGAAGCATCCGTCGCCGATGCGCCAGTCGATCGGGGCCACCCAGAACGTGACGGTGCCGGCGAGCGCGGCGAGGTTCCCCTGCCGCGGGAACGTGGCGCCCAGCGTGTGCCCGGTGACCAGCGCACGCCCTTTGAGCCCCCGGGTGAACCGCACCTCGCCGGTCGCCGTCGCACCCCGCGCCCCGGCCTGCACCTCGGGCTGGATCGTGTCGTTGAAGGAGCAGTAGAAGAGCACATCGCTCTCCGTGGGCCGTGGTGCCGGCGGCGGTGCCTGCGCATGGACGGAGCCCAAACTCGCGGCGATGCTGAATGCAAGCGCCGCCAGGCCGGCGGTCGGCCCCGGAACGGAACATGCACCTGCCATCTACCGACCCTCCTCCCTGAACACCAGTTCGCCGAACCCCGCGGGGTCGTCCCAGCCGCCCGTCGTCCACACCGAGAACTCCTTCGCGATGTCGACGCGGGCGAAGGTGGCACGCCAGGTGTCTCCGGACCGCGGCACCCTCCCCAGCGTGCTGAACGGGATGCGCAGCTCGGCCATCCAGCCGACGTTGTAGTTCAGCCCGGTCCTGACCTCGTACTCGCCATTCCACTTGATGTCCCACCCCGACTCGGCGTGGCGCATGTCCGCAATGGTCCCCGCGGTGTCGATGCCGATCTCGTAGTAGCGGCGATCGTCACGGAAGGGGTCCAGGAACAGGTGGGCATGGTCGCTCGTGAAGACCTGGAACTCGTTGGTGTGCGTGGCAGCCAGGCTGGTGATCGGCTCCAGACTCTCAAAGAGCATGTACAGATTGCCGGCGTCATAGCACAGCCGCACGGTGGTCTTCCCCTCGGCCGGCTTCTCCGTGCCGTACTTGTAGAAGTCGCTTGCCACCGCGCAGTCCTGCCAGCACGGGTCGTTCGCGTAGCCGTCGATGAGCGGTGGGGCCTTGGTCCACTTCGCGCTCAGTGTGCGCGTCAGCGGCTTGCCCGCCACGGGCAGGTCGCCCTCCCGCGCCGGCAGCAGCCGCACGTCGGCGACGCTGAGCTCCTTGCCGGCCGCGGGAGTGACGTGCAACGACAGGGAGGTGGCTTCCTCCCACACCCGGCGCGTTGTGCCCGCTGTCATCTGCTCCCTGTGGATCGCGAACTCTCGCCAGCCGGTGAAGTCATCCTCGATCGTGTAGCTCCAGGTGTCACCGGCGACCAGTGCCACCTCCAGCCGGCCCCCGGTGCTCTCGCCCTTCAGCTTCAGGCTGAAGCCGCCCGCCCGCTCCTTCGCGACCAGCGGGAATGTGGCCGCGCCGCTCCCGCCCGGGGTCGTCGTCTGCAGCGCCAGGCAGCTCATGCCGTCCTCCCGGTAGGCCCGCCCGACGAGGCCCTGGTAGAACAGCCGATGGCTCGCCTCGCGCCACACGAATGAGTGCGGATTGGCGTAGGCGGCCGTGGGTTGGTCTGGCCCCGGAGCTGCCGGCGTGGCGGCCAGCGTGAGGCTGCTAGGCCCCTTTGCCACCGTGGCCAGGACACACCGCGCCCCCGCAACTGACATGGTGGTGGGGGGGAGCGGGCTGCCGTTGAGGTCGACGGCAACTCCCGACCAACCATCCGGGACGTACGCGAGCACCTGCGCCCGATCGTTCTCATTCTCGATCGTCAGGTGGTAGCTTTGCGCCCCCATCGGTAGCGCCCCGCTGATCTTCACCCCGCAGTTCTCAGGCAACAGGAGGGCCGTGCGCTCGCCGGCATGGGTGTAGACCCATGCCGGGACCTGGGTGAGCAAGTGGTAGTAGTTGCACAGTGGCTCCAGCTTCAGGCGATGCGTGTACTCCGTCGCGGGCACGGTCGTGGCACGCAGACCGGTGAGCTCCAGGTAGTCGGCCTGCCACGGTGTTGGCCGGAACACATCCAGCGGCTCCGGGCGCGCGGCGGCCCGCATGTCCACTGTGAACAGCGTGTCCCCGGGCCGCAGCCCCAGCTCGCCGGGCTTGAGGGTGAGCGTCTGCTCCTCCGCCTGGTCACCATGGAGCAGCACGGGCACGATGATGCCATCACCGTGGCGCAGCACCTCCGTCTCGAGCCGGTCCGTCTCCAGCTTCCACCAGCACGGCGTGACGCGGGCGTCGCTCACCTGCGTCTCCAGTAGCTCGTCGACGATCTTCTCCCCGGCCAGGCTGTGAGGGGTCTCCCGCCACCATGTCAGCGCATTCCGGATCCAGCCCTTCATCCCGTCCTGGGCGTTGCGGATCCCGTAGATGCCCCGCGTGCCATAGCACAGATTGGACCACACGCCGGGACGGTAGGTGCGGTAGAGCGCGGCGAGGGCGCACGGGACCGCGACGATGCGCCAGTCCCGCTTCTCCCAGCGGTCCGGCTGTTGGCACTCCATGTAGCTGCCATGGGCCCACAGCGAGGCCAGCCAGGAGACGTTCTGCACGAGCGCCGCGCCGTGCTGCTCGAACAGCTTGCCGGCCTGGTCGTAGAACCTGGCCACCTCGTAGCTTTGCACGACACGCTTCGTGCGCCAGTTCACCGCCTCGAACGGCGCCGAGTCGATGTGGATCCAGTCGAAGCCGAGGTCGGTCACGTAGTGCTCGAGCTGATCGAGGAGGTACTCGCGGTAGCCGCTCGAGAAGTCCGGGAGCCCGCCCAGCCCCGTGCCATCGCCCGCATACTCTACGGCACCGTCGCGGTTGCAGCAGACCCAGTCCGTGTGGGCATCGTATGGCGGGGTGCCGGCCGTCGGCGTGAAGGTCGCGTAGCCTCCCACCTTGATCCGCGGCGAGAGCGCCTTGAGCCACGCGATGTTCTGCTTCAGGGTCTCAATCGGTACCGGCTCACTGTAGCCGGCATCGGTGTAGGTGTAGTAGCGGAAGGTCCCCTGGTAGGGCAGATCGCCCTGCATCGTCCAGTGGTTGAAGAACACCATCAGGTTGTCGTCGGGCGGGATCAGGGCGAGGAAGCTCATCACGTCCCGGCCCACAGTCTCTCGGTCCCTGACCAGGGTCCTCCCCGTGGCGCCGGAGTCGGAGAGGAACATCCGCGTGTGCCTGAACCAGGCGGGGACCTTGCGCGCGTGGTAGTCGGAGTACGGTGGCTGGGTCAGCAGGTGCTGGTGGTAGTCCCGGGCGTCTCCGTCGAGCAGCACAAAGCGGCTCGCCAGGCTCAGCGACACACTCCGGCTGACGAAGCCCTGGCCGAGGGCCACGATCGCGCCACCGGGCACGAACTTCGACTCGATCGCGCGGTCGGCCTCACCGTAGAAGTAGCCCTCATTGACCCGGTAGCGGTAGTGGGCCACTGTGCGATCCAGCTCGGGGAAGTAGTAGACGAGGCTGCCGGTGCTTACCGTCCAGGGGATGGGCTCGCGTACCCCGGCACCGGCCAGGAACGGCAGGGCCGACACCTTGTAGCCGTCATCGGTTGCCACGTAGTAGTAGCCAGTCCGGTAGAGCGATGGCTCCACGACTGTCTGGGAGGAGAGGCGGAGCAACGTCGGCTCCGCGGTGGCGGCAGTGTACGTGACACGCTTCTCCACGATCCTGCCGGTCAACCGGTACTCCTTCTTCAGCTTGAGGCCAAGGCGCCGGTTCTCACACTCCAGCAGTAGTGTCGTCTGACCGGGGGTCGCGGTCGTTACCGTGTCATCTGCTTCCGTCGAGGTCTTCCCCTCGAGGTGGTAGCGGTCTTCCCCTCGCGTGACATAGCGCCGGCCCGTGCTGTCGGCGACGCCGGTCAGTTGCCCGGCCGCCCCCCCTACGGTGATGGCGAGGGTCTCGCCGGCGAGCGCCAGATCGGCGGCTACCGCGGGCCAGCACACCAGGGCGACCAACGCCACGCACAGTGGGGTCACACTCTTGATGTGTGATCTTCGCACGGACTGGGCCGGGGGAGCCGTGCACTCACCGGTCCGGCGGCGGAGGATGACATGCGCGCGGGGGGGAATTCGCCTGCCAGGGCCCCCGTCGACCGGGGCTGCGGCAGCTACCCTGAGCGCTACGGCGGAGGTCGTCATGTCTGTGCGCCCCCATGAACGCTGGATCTGGACCGAGCTCATCGGGTTCGACGTCACACAGCCGGACCACGGCGTGGAGCAGTACCTCAACGCGGCCGGCTTCACCCCGACCGCCATCTGCCTGCTGCTCACCTCCGCGGACTTCGTCCTCGGCCACGAAGACCGACCCGACGAGTTCGAGTTGTGGCCGGACTACTGCTCCCGCGATGGGCACGAGCTGGGGCGCCATCGCCAGCGGCAGGTGTGGACCAACCGCCAGCTTCAGCGGCTCATCGCCGGGCTGCACCAGCACGGCATCGCGGTCTATCTCACCTTCTTCACTCAATTCTACCACAACAAGTTCCATCAGGAGTGGTTCAGCGACCATCCGGAGATCGGCGCGGTCTACCGGGGGCTCGGGCAGTGGGACGTCATCTGCGGCCTGCACCGCTTTGCTGACGGGAGCTACTTCGAGGACTTCTTCGCGGCGCAACTGGTCCGGGCCATGGACTACTACGGCTTCGACGGCTGGCACGGGGCCGATGGCTGGGGACCACTGTCGGGCCCGTTGTGGGACGTCTCCGTTGGCGACGATCTCGTGGACCAGTTCGTGGCTGCGACCGGCGCGCGTGTGCCCGAGGAGCTGCGGATCACCGGCGACCACGATGTGCCCGGGCTCGAGGTGCGGGCGGGCTGGCTGTGGCGGCATCGCCGGGAGGAGTGGATTGGCTTCTGGGCCGACCGCTGGGCCGGGTTCTGGCGCACCGTGCTGGACGCGCTGCATGCCGCCGGCAAGCAGGGCGTCATCAACTCCTCCTGGGGGCGCGCGCCGTTCGAGTCGCTGTACCGCTATGGCATCGACTACCGCAAGATCGTGAACGCCGGCGTCGACGGGATCATCGTTGAGACCGCCGCCGCCGGTCTCCACCTGAAGGGTGAGTTCCAGCGCGAGACGCAGCACTACGACTTCTCCTCCGGGCTGATGCTCATCCGGGCCTACGTCCCCGACGCGAAGCTGATCTTCCTGCATAATGTCCACGACATCTGCGAGGAGTGGGATGCCCTCCGCCACATCCCCTGCGTGCTGGAGCGGGAGGTCTTCACGCTGGGGAACCTGTGGCTGCGGCGCAGTCCGCGCGAGGCCGGCGGCGCGCCTCCCGGGGCGGCACCGGCGCCCGCACCGCCACAAGCCATCACGCCCGCACCGCTGCGGCCCGCCGCCGATGGCTTCCTGTGCTGCCTGGGGGATGGACTCTTGCCACGGGAGTGGGAGTGGCTGCGCGAGCGCTGGGAGCTGAGCTTCGGCACCAACCCGACCGACCTCCTGGGCGCCACCTTCGTGTGGTCCGACGCGGCGATGCACGCCGAGGTCGCGGAGTTCACGGCGCGCCGCACCTGGTTCCCCCACCGGCTGCTCTTCCACCTCCAGACGCTCGGGGCCCCCGTGCCGGCGGCGGTCCGGATCGAGGACCTCGACGCGGCCCGCGGGCCGCTCCTGGTACTCGCGGCGCACTTGCTGCCCGAGACGGAGCGCCAGGCCGTTGCCGCCTATGACCGCGGGCCGGTGGTCGCCATCGGCAGCTTTGGCGAGGACTGCCCCGCCGCGAGTTGGCAGTTCCGCGACGTCTACCCACCCCACGAGCTCAGTTGCCGGGTCTATGGGTGGGACGGCGAGTTCGAGCCCGACCTGCACGCAGATTGCGAGGAAACCATCCCCGAGGACCTGCTCGCGGTGGCAGACCAGAGCTACTACTGGTACCACCTCTACGCCCGCGAGGTCTCCCCCGGATTCTTGCAGGCGTGCGCACGGCTCCTGCAGGAGGTCGCCGGCTGTCCCCGCCTGCTCACCGACCCCGACGTGGCCACCGTAATGGCCATGACCATGCCCGACGGTTGTCTCCGGCTGGCGATCAAGGGCAAGCGCCACTGGTATGAGAAGCCCGAGATCGACGTCGGGCGCCCGATCCGCGACATCCGGGTCGTCAGCGAGTTCCCGCTGGTACGCGTCCGTCCGCAGGGCAGCAAGTTCGCGGTCCGGATTCCACCCCACGGGCTGGTGGTCGTGGACCTGACGCTCGAGTGACCCCACACCTCCGGAGGTAGCGATGCATGCGAACACCAAACATGAATGAGCTGACCCCACTGCTGCTTTTGCTGCTGCAGGTGCCGGGGGTGGCGCAGGAGCCGGCGCTCAGGTCTGCCGACACCGCCTTCACGCAGGATGTGGCAATCCCGGAGGACGGCAGCCGCGTGGCGACGTGGGTGCGTATGGGGCCCAGTGGGATCAAGCTGACGTTGGAGACCGGCAGTGGCGCGAAGCAGAGCCTCACGCTCCGGCCGTTCGCCGTGTCGCTCCCGACGGCGGGCCCCGCGGGGAGTGCACCCCTCAACTTGCCCGACGCCGGCGTCGAGCTCGTGGAGCTGCGCGTGCGGTTCTACCTGCGTCCGAACCCGGCCATGCTCGCGGCGGCGGCACGCGCGCAGTGTCTCAAGGAGTGGGACCAGATACCCTCCCCGCTGACACGCCCGTGCCTGCTCGCGTTCGCCCCGCAAGGTGGCGACGTAGCATGCTACCTTGACGGGAACTACGTTGGCCGGGTGGTCAAGGGCGGGAGCCTCCGATCAGTCCAGTTCCTGGTCCCCCCGGGCTCTGCGCTCGGCCCGGCGCACTTCGCTCCCCCCGTACCCGACCCGGCGTTCCATCCGCTCGACATCAGCCGGCTCGACCGGCCGGGCGCGCTGGGCGACGCGGACGTGAAGCTATCCACGGGGTCGCCGCTCGGGCGCGTCCCCTTCACCCCGCCGACCGCTGCGAACCTCGACCTCGGCGTCACGGCCGGGCAACAAGGGGTCTATGCCGACTACACCTGCCGCAGTGCCTGCGACGGTCTGCCGCAGTCATACCTGTTCACGGTGCCCGGTGCCCAGTACCTCCGTGCCTGGGTGCTGTGTGCCCTCGAGAGCGATGCGGCAAAGGACCCGGCCGTCACCGTGCGGCTGACGCGCTACGTGTCGCAGGGACCGTACTCCGGGCGGGCCCGCGACTGCCTGGCGGACACGACGGTCACGCTCCCCCGAGGGGCACAAGCGCTGCCGGAGGGCATCACCCGGGTCGGCACGGTCACGAGTCGGGGTCAGGAGCTGCCGCTGTACCTGGCGGAGGTCCCGCTGGCCTCCGGGGACATCCAGGACCTCCTGTTCTACGAGCGGGACGGCAAGCAGCGCGGGACACTGCCGATTGGCCCGTATCTGGACTTCGAGCTGCTCGGGCGGCTGAAGCCTCAGGACCGCCCCCACCCGTTCGGTGACGGCCGCTACCTGCCTGACAGCCGGTATGTCAGCGGCGTCCACGTCTTCGGCGTCACGCTGGAGAAGACGCCGGTGGAGATGGAGGTTCGCCAGACGCAGCCCGGCAACGTCTTCCACAACGAGGAGCGGCCGGAGCTGACCGTAGCGCTGCGGCCCGCGGTGGATGGCACCTACCTCCTGCGCTGGACGATCCGCGATGTCGATGGCAAGCCCGCCGGCGGGGAGGAGCAGAGCCTGGCGCTGCGGGCGACGGAGGGCGAGCGGACGGTGTCGATCTCGCTCCGCCAGCCCCGGCTCGGGTGGTACGAGCTGGAGTGCAGCCTGTGGCAGGGGGAGCGCAAGCTGCTCAGTCACCGGGCCGCGTTCGCGCTGCTCGGCCCGGACACGCGCCAGGCAGGCTACGAGTCACCCTATGCCACCTGGTGGTTCGACCATCACTATGGCACCGCCGATGCGCAGACCATCGGCCCACTGCTCCTGAAGGCAGGCTTCCGGCGCGCGGCCTACGCGACCGC
>CAZIWQ010000040.1:0-15399 GCA_964542355.1 uncultured Armatimonadia bacterium | reverse complement strand
CGCGCCCGACCGCCGCCGCGACCCCGCTGCAGGGGAAGCTCGTGATCGACGGCAGGCTCGACGACCCCGCGTGGTCGAGCCTCCCCTGGCAGAGCGGGTTCACCAGCGCCAGCCAGAGCCAGGAGAATGCCGGCGCCCCGAAGCCCGTGGCCGTGCAGACCCGGTACAAGGCGGGCTACGACCCGCTGGGGCTGTGTGTGGCCGTGGAGTGCGATGAGCCACAGCCCGAGAAGATCCGCGCCGACGCCACCCGCCATGACGGCAACGTGTGGGGGGATGACTGCGTCGAGCTGTTCTTCGACCCGGCGGGCGAGGGCCGCTACTACCACCACGCCATCATCAACACCCGGGGCGTGTGGTACGACGACTACAGCGCTGACTACGGCCTGGTCCATGGGAAGCTGTGGGACTGTGCCATTGAGGCTGCCGCGAACGTTGACGTGGCCGGGCGCAAGTGGACCGTCGAAGTGCGGCTCCCCTTTGGGGCCCTCGAGCTGCGGCCGGATGCGAAAGCTACCTGGCTGTGGAATGTCGCCCGCGAGCGGTATGCCGGCGGCACACCGGAGTTGAGCTCGTGGAGCCCGCTCAAGGGCAACTTCCACAGCCCGCGCCTGTTCGGGACGCTGACGGGAGTGAACGTGGACTACCGGCGGTTTGCCTTCAGCCTCTCCGACCCGCGCGTATCGGTATCATCCGGGGCGAGTGGGGTGAAGGGCCTCGACATCACACTCAAGGTCAAGAACGAGACGCCGGCAGCCGCCAGTGTCGTGGTGACGGCCGAGCTGTTCGGCGAGCCGGGTCCAGCCGTCATCGGGGGCGAAGTGGCGCTCCCCGCCGGCGGCGAGGCGCAGGTGACTCTCCCCCGGCTCAGCCTGCGCACCAGTGTCACCGAGGCCAGTTGTCTGCTCATGGTTACCGACGCCAAGACCCACGAGCCGTACCGGCTCAGCGTCAAGCGGCTCGCGGCCGACTATCGCCCCGTCTTGCTCACCGTGCTGCAGCCGTGCTACCGCAACAGCATCTACGCCACCCAGCGACTCGACGCTGTCGTGTGCCGGGTGGGTCTGGCCGAGGATGTCGCGGCCCGCAGCGCGCGCGTCGCGTGTGCGCTGACCGGCCCGGACGGCAAGCCAGTGGGGGAGCTCACGGTGCCGGTAGCGGGTCTGGCCGAGCCGGTACGGCTGCCCATCGCCGACCTGCCTGACGGCAGCTACCGGCTGGCGGCCCGCGCACTCGACCCCGCCGGGGCCCTGGTCGCAAGCGCCGAGACCACCGTGCGCAAGCTGCCGCCACCGTCGGCCGGTAATGAAGTGCGCATCGATGAGAGCGGTAACATCCTGGTGAATGGCAAGCCGTTCGTCGCGATCGGGTGGTATGGCGCGGTGCCGACGGACGACCCACGCGCCGACGTGGTTGCGCTCCAGAACCTCAGCACTCCCGCCGTGCCGATCCTGCCCGACATCAGCTCCATCACGCAGCCGTTTGCCGAACACGGCATCTACTCCATCGTGTCCGTGGAGAACGGGCGGCTGTACTACTCGTTCAACCTGTGGCGCAACAAGGATGACACGGTCCACACCGAGCAGACGACGCTCCCGCAGCCGAGCGAAGAGACGGTCGCGTATCTGCGCCGACTCGTCGCCGCCGTCACGGGCCAGCCGGGTCTCCTGGCGTACTACATCGCCGATGAACCGGAGATCAACAACACTCGCTCCGACTACCTGGAGAGCTACTACCGCCTACTGTGCGAGCTGGATCCCTACCACCCCGTAGTGGTCACGAACGACACGCAGGACGGGATCATCACCCATGGCGCCAAGTGTGCCGATATCCTGAGCCCGGACCCGTACTCGCCGGACTATGACTATGTCCCCGCGTTCATGAAGCGGTGCCACGAAGTGCTGCGTCCGGGCCAGGCCATCATGGTCACGCCCTGGCACTCCTCGAGCCAGGCCCACTTCACCAACGACTACGGGTCTGCCCCGGCGTATTCCTACCGCGTGTTCCGCAACCAGTACCTGGTGTCACTGGCCGCGGGAGCGCGGGGCTGGACGGGCTACACGAGCCCCTTCTTCCTGCCGGAGATCGAGTACCGCTATGGGCTGCCGTACGTGTGGCGGGAGATCCGGTTCCTGGAGCCTGCGATGGCGGCCGCCGCGCCCGCAGCGCCACTAACCATCGAGGCGGATGCCGAGATGACCGGCTGGCTGCGTCAGGCCGGGGGCCACACCTACCTCGTGGTCGTCAACCACAAGCCGGGGGCGCGGGAAGTCCGGATCCGCCACCCGCGGCTGGAGCCGGTGACACGCCTCTTCGTCCTGTCGGAGGGACGCGAGGTCCCCGTCACCGCCGGTGGCTTTGCCGATCGCTTCGCTGCCGGCGACGCCCGCGTCTACACGACCAACCCGGCGGCTGCCGGCTTCCCCACGACGCAGCGGGTGGAGGAGGAGCTGGCACAGCTCACGCGCGAGAGCGCGCGTCCGGGCAACCTGCTCCATGTCAGCCGGGGGACCCGGGCGCTGGCCTCGGAGGGCTTCTATGCCCCCTGGTTCTACCAGTTCTACTACTACGCCATCAACGGCATCGTCGATGATTCCGGGTGGCAGGCCTCGCATGCGGGCGACAAGCCGGCGTGGCTCGAGCTGGCATTGCCGCGCCCCGCCACCATCGGCCGGGTCGTGCTCTACACGCCCAACCTCGCGGACTACGACCTGCAGTTCCAGGCGCCGGACGGTGCCACGAGGACTGCACGGGTCCGGGGCAACGAACGCACGGTGGTCGAGCACTGCTTCCGTCCCGCCGTACCGTGCCTGAAGCTGCGCCTCACGGCACTCAAGGCCCGCCGCGGGACGCGAACGCTCCATGAGATCGAGGCGTATGAGACGGCGGGGGAGGGGCCGGCCACGCCTGTGGAGCAGACTGCCGCGGCCCGGGAGGTCCCCCAGAGCCGGCTCCCACCACCCGACCCGGCTGTGACCAACGCGCTGTGGGCCGACGACTTCACCAACTTCCGCAGTCGCGATCGCTACTACTGGGACGGGAAGGACACCGGCTGGGTGCTCGATCCCGCCCGGTTTGCAGCAACGCCGGTCGCCGGGGGCGGGATCGTTGTGGGGGCCCGCCGCGACCACACCTCCATGTCCCACATCTTCCCGTATGATGCGGCCTATCGCTTCTTCCAGGTCAACATGGCCAGCAATGAGGGCCCGGGATACGCGTTCGTGAACGTCGGATTCTCCTCCTCCTCGGGCAAACCGGGCTATCGGGGTGCGATCAACACCGCGCGTCCGGGGATCTATACCGTGGACACTCACTACATCCACGACAGCTTCCGGACCGGTACGGCGAAGGACTGCTTCGTCACGGCGTACATGGGGGCGCGGAGCGTGAAGTTCGAGTGGATGCGACTCGTCAGGCGACCCGAGAACGGTCTGGCAGTGATGCTGGCCGACGGGAGCCCACTGCCGGCCAAGCTGACGCGAGGGGCGGAGCTGCTTATGCAATTGGTGCTGACGAGTCCGGCGACGGACGCGATGGTGGACGTGATGGCAGGGCCGGGGTATACACCGGTGCAGATCAATGGGGAACCATACGTCCAATTAGTGCAGAGTGGAGATGGCAGCGGTAAGGAGTGGTCTGCCAAGGTAACCTTAGGTGAAAAAACTGGGGGATTCAACCAGCCTGCCAGTGGCTACCCGCTTGTCTTCCGGGCTCGGGTTACGGGTGGTCAGATCGGCGAGACTTACGCATCTTGCTGCGTGAGTCTGGAGTAGAGGCTGAGCGGGGAGGCTTGACGCGTGGGGGGCTCTCGTGTATACTGTTACAAGTCGGTTGGGAGGGTCGTTCCCCGCAGGCGGAAGCGCCGCCAGGTGACGCAACCGCGCGACACGCTGATCGTGGCACCGAGACGAACCCCCAGCGAGTTGAGAGAGCGAACGAGGTGCGCAGGTTGATGCCGCTGGCCAACGCACTGCTTTTATTTGTGTGCGCGGTAGCCCTTGCTATGGCAAGGCGGTGGCAAGCAGCCATTGGTTCCTGGCATGGCGCCTCCGGCCATGCCACCATCGGCCATCCCTGCTGCATGACCTGCTGCCGTCCCATCGAGCGCGCCAATTGACGGGAGCCACTGAAGTGAAGTGGCTCCCGTTTTCGCATTTCCGGGCGGGAGGCTCCGGTGCCCTATAGCCTCAGCCAGATTGATGTGATCCGGGAGCGCATGGGGGTCGGGTACGCGGAGGCGAAGCGTGCACTGGACGAGGCGCAGGGCGACGTCATCACCGCCCTGGCCGCGCTGGAGGCCGAGCAATCAGCCGTTGTTGAGCGAGAATGCCTTGAAGCAGCGATCAAGCGTTTTATCAGGGAGGTGAAGGATCCACTCGAGGGGCGTGCGGTGGCGGAGGTACGGATCAAGCTCGACAGCCATACCTTGAGAGAGGTGCCTGTAGCTCTGGGCGGGGTGAAGGCCGTCTTACTCACCATGGTTAGCGCGCTGTTGGCCCATCTGCGGCTGGAGTTGGTTCCGGGCGCCGAGCCGGCCGACCGCGAGCCCTAAAGCGGACAACGTCAGGCCAAGCTCGAGGTGCAAAATGGTAAATGCCGCTGAGTTCTTCCGTGCGGCTGCCGTACGCAATCGGGACTACGGGTTCTCGCCTGTCTCTGACGAGGAGATGGTCAAGAAGGCCCAGGACTGCAAGGACGCCGAGGCCTGCGAGTACCTCCTCTACAAGTACCGCAACCTCGTGCGAGCCAAGGTCAAGTCCTACTTCCTGGTTGGCGCGGAGCGTGACGACCTGCTCCAGATTGGCATGATCGGCCTGTGGGAGGCCATCACCGACTTCAAGGCTGATCGCCATACGTCGTTTGCCTGCTTCGCCAAGGTCTGTATCCAGCGGCAGATGATCTCCGCGATCAAAGCCGCCACCCGGCAGAAGCAGGCGCCGCTGAACTCCTCCGTCTCGCTCGAAGCCCCTCCGAGCGATGATGACGACGACCGCGCGCTGTCGGAGATGCTCACCTCCAAGCCGGAGGTCGACCCTGAGAACATTGTGCTCGGCCTCGAAGGCGAGCGAATGCTCCAGCAGACCCTTCGTCACGAGCTGTCGCCGTTCGAGTGGGAAGTGCTTACCGAGTACCGGACCGGCAAGTCCTACAAGGAGATGGCCTCCGAGCTCGGCTGCAAGATCAAGTCAATTGACAATGCGCTCTCCCGCATCCGGCGCAAGCTCCCTGCCGTCGCACCGGAACAGGCCGAACGCATGAAGGCCTTGATGTAGCAGGGCCCGACAACTGAGACCACTGGCGACAACGGCGGCCCCCCGGGCCGCCGTTGTCGTATCACCCGCCCACGTGGCCGGGTCGCGACGCCCCCACCAACCCCCGCCGCCGGTGCACCAGTGGCCTGCGCCGGCACGGTGCGCCGTTCACGGGAACCCTCGCATGCGCAACCGGACCGTGGTGCAGCTTGTGCTCATCCCCGCCGCCATCTTCGGCCTGGCGTATGCCGTGCGCCTGCTGTACCTGTGCCAGATGCAGACGAGCCCTTGCTTCAACGTGCCGCTGATGGACGCCGCCTACCACGATGAGTGGGCGCGCCGGATTGCGGGCGGTGACTGGATCGGCGATGAGGTCTTCTTCCGCGCCCCGCTGTACCCCTACTTCCTGGGCGTGCTCTTTCGCTTGCTGGGCCATGACCTCGTGGCGGTCCGGGCGATCCAGTTCGCGCTGGGGGCTGCAACGTGTGTACTCATCTACTTCCTCGGTCTGCGGGTCGCAGGGCTTGCTGTCGGGGTCATTGCGGCGTTCATGGCCGCCTGCTACGGGCCGATGGTGTTCTTTGAGGGTGAGCTCCTGCTGCCGGTCCTGGAGACGCTCCTCGCCACGGCCATGCTGCTGTGTCTGGCGTGGGCGCTGGAGGTTGCGGGGATGGGCCACGGGCCGGCGGGTGGCGATACGCCCACCCCCCCGGTCGTGGACGTCCCGCCGCGGCCCCGGCGAACGCCATGGTACCTCCCGTGGCTCCTGACGGGACTGTGCCTCGGCCTGTTCGCCATCACGCGCCCCAACATCCTCGCCTTCGTGCCGGTACTGGCCGTCGTCCTCGTGCTCGGGCTGGGCTGGCGCCCCGGCACCCGGGCGGCGGGGCTCTGCCTGCTGACCGCGGGCCTGTGCATCCTCCCGGTGACCGTCCGCAACTATGTCGTCGGGCATGACCTGGTCCTGATCGCGTCGCAGGCAGGCGTGAACCTGTACATCGGTAACAACCCCCGGGCGGATGGGGTGACGGCCGTCGTCCCGGGCACCCGTGCCACGTGGTGGGGAGGGTACCGCGACACGATCGACATCGCCGAGCGGGCGCGGGGACGCCGCCTGCGCCCCTCCGAGGTGTCCGCCTACTGGTCGGGGGAGGCCCTCCGCTTCGTCCGCGCGCACCCGGGTGAGTGGCTGCGGCTCATGGGGCGCAAGCTCGCCCTGTTCTGGTACGGGTACGAGCTGGCCAACAATGAGGAGATGTACCCGGCGACCTGGTTCTCGCCAGTGCTGAAGCTGCTGCTCTGGCACCGCCCCTGGCTCGCGTTCCCGTTCGGCGTCGTCGCGCCGCTGGGGTTGCTGGGGCTGCTCCTGGTGATGGTGCGCCGGCAGTGGCAGCTTGTGCCCGCCGCGGCGTTTCTCGTCACCTACTGTGCCACTGTGGTCGCCTTCTTCGTCTGCGCCCGCTACCGCCTCCCGTGCCTCCCGGCACTGCTCGTGCTGGCCGCGTATGCGGCTGTCGAGACAGTGGTGCTGGCGCGCCGGGGTCGCTGGCGCGCTGTGGCCGGGTGTGGGGCGGTGCTGGTGGTGACCGGGTTCGGGGTCAATTACGACTTCTACGGGCGGGGTACGGATGACCTGGCAAAGGCGCACCTGGACTTCGGGCTGTGCTATCAGGCGCAGGGCAGACTGCCGGATGCCGAGCGTGAGCTGCGGCAGGCGGTAGCGCTGGAGCCCACGCGCCCGGAGCCCCGGCTGGGCCTCGCGCTGTGCCTGACCCGGCAGCAACGGACCCGCGAGGCCAGGGCGGTGCTTGCCACCGTCCTGGCGGCCGACCCGCATCGCGGGGAGGCGCTCGTGGCAATGGGCGATGCGCTGGTCGTGGAGAAGCGCGATGAGCAGGCGCTGGCCTACTACCGGCAAGCCATCGCCCAGGACCCTCGGGGGGGGGAGGCGTACGCTCGGCTCAGTGCTTGCCTCAGGCGCCTGGGGCGGCATGAGGAGGCGCGCCAGGCGCTGGCCGGTGGCACCCCGGGACCGGCCGATGAAGTGCGGCAGCTTGAGTTGGCACGACTCTGGTTCGAGCGCGGCGACTACGCGCAGGTGATCACGCTGGGACGTCAGGTGCTGAGCCGGGCCCCGGGTTCCACTGACGCCGCGGTCCTCACCGCCAGCGCCCTCGCGAACACCGGCCAGTTCGCGGCGGCCGAGCCACTCGTCCGCCGCGTGCTCGCCGCGCACCCGGACAATGCAGTGGCGATGGTGGTGCTTGGCAAGTGCCTGTTGCAGGCATCACGGCTGGACGAAGCGGTCGCTGTTCTGGAGCAGGCGGTGGCTCGCGATCCACGCTCGGCGGATGCGTGGAGCGTCCTGGGAGCCTGCCACGCCTTCAAGCGTGAGCTGCCGCAGGCCATCGCGGCGTGCACGACGGCTCTGGGTCTGGACCCGGCGAACGCGGAGACACGCTTCATCCGTGCGGGCTGCTACTACGACGCGGGCCGCTACCCGGAGGCGGCGCAGGACTGTCGGCAGATCATCACCGCGCGCCCCGACTTCACCCCCGCCCATGAGCTCCTGGCTGAGGTGACGAAGCGGCATGCCGCGCGCTAGGTGCGCGGTCGCCGTCAGTCGCGCGGGGTGAGTGCGTACAGCGCCATTGCATTGTCCCGCATGAGCTTGTGGCACAGGTCGAAGGCGCACTCCTCGCTGAGGAAGTCGTGCTCGACCTTCGCCGCCAGTACATCCGCGAGACAGGAGCGGGCCATCACGAGATGGGAGTAGATCATCTCCGGGTGGCCCACGTCGGAGCCGAAGCCAAGGATCCGGTCGCCGGGCACCAGGTCGAGCCACTCGGTCAGGCTCTGGCGACTCCCGGCGATCGTCACCACGTAGATCCAGGCCATGTTCAGCCACACATTGGGGTAGTGCTTGCCGAGCATCCCGATCTCGCGGCTATAGGGATAGCCCGCGTGGTAGAGGCCGAAGCGTGTCTGTGGGTTCGCCTGCAGCAGCGGGATGAGATGGAGCGGGTCAGAGTCCGGGATGCGCCCCCAGTTGCCCTGGACGCCGGTGTGGATCTCGAACACCTGCCCGAGCTCGCCGGCGAGGCGCGCCAGGAAGAAGATGATGTGGTCCTGAAGCTGGCGCACCTCGGTGGGTGACAGCTCGACGCCGCTCAGACTGCGCTCGAACAGCGGCGCGGCAACGTCCGCGGGCACATCCTCGGACGCGAGCGTGCGCCAGTAGGCGTGGGCGAGCTTGATCCCGACGGACCCGCGACGCTGGTACTGCACGACCAGGTCGGACAGCCCCTGCTTGAGCTGGGCGAGCGAGGTGAACTCGCAGCCCAGGTGCTCCTCGAGCCGGTGACGCGTGGCGGCGGTGTGCAGGTCAAGCGCGGACTCCATCCGCAGCACCGCGGTGAAGAACTCCGGCTCCCAGTCCTGGAACCAGGGGACATTGAGGACCTGGGTTTCGAGGTTGCATTCACTGTGGGTGATGTGGCGGTACCAGGCGCCGTCGCCGGTGCGCGCCTTGATGCACTCGTTCACCCGCTCCCAGTTCGCATCCCCAAGCTCGGCGTCGCCCAGGTCGAACAGGTGCTGGTACATGACGAGGTTGTGCCGCCAGTAGGAGACATTGCGGCAACGGGCGAGCACGCCGCGCAGGACCTCCCAGCGGTCGGCGTCGGAGCGCGCCTCGCGGTACGCCTCGGCGGAGCCCATCCCGAGGGCACCTGCGAAGTCGCGCTCGAAGTAGCTCATCAGGTTGAACAGGTCGCGCGGTCCGGCCTGCTCGTACTCGCGGCACAGGCACGTGTGAGAGTGGCAGTCAACGGTGCGGATTGCGTTCAGCTCGGTCAGCAGACGGTCGCGCAGACTCGGGGGCATGGGGACGACCTCCCAGGCGCGGCAGTGGTTGCCGTCGCCACACATATTCGCCTGCGGGGCACGAGTCCCTCCCGCCGTTGGTGACGCACGGCGAACCACGGATCGCAACCACAGCGACGACGACGGCAACGGCAACGGCAACGGCAACGGCGGTGAGGTCCACGGAAGACACGGAACCGGAAACGGCGTACGGCAGACGGCGTTGAGAGAGAACGGGAAGCGGGGAGGCCATCGCGTTCCAGCCGTCGTCGTTTCTGCAGGCAAGCCGTCAGCCGTCTCCCCCTGTGCCGTTGTCGTAGCTGTTTCCGTGTCTTCCGTGGACTCAAGAGCCGTTTGCCGTCTCCCGCGTCGTCGTGCGCGGTCTCGCTGTCGCATCGCGCCTTCGTGGTTGCCGCTACGAGGCGCTTTGCAGGACAGCGCGCGTCACCTATAATGTGTGCGGGCGCTGTGGGCTTGCCGGCGCCGCAACCCCGGGCGTGCTCGCCACCCCGGCCACATGCTTCAGGAGGTTCTCATTTTGCGTGCATCTAGATACTACGCCCCCACGCTGCGTCAGGCGCCCGTGGAGGCCGAGCTGGCCAGTCACAAGCTGCTGCTGCGCGGGGGGTTCATCCGGCCGTTGGCGGCCGGTGTGTTCTCGTGGCTCCCGCTGGGGCTGCGCGTGCTGCGCAATGTCGAGCAGATCATCCGCGAGGAGATGAACCGCGCGGGCGCCGTGGAGGTGCACCTGCCCGTCCTCGCCCCGCGCGAGCTGTGGGAGCAGAGCGGGCGCTGGGACACGTTCCAGCCAACCCCCTACCGGGTGCAGGACCGCACTGAGCGCTGGTTCTGCCTGGGGCCCACGCATGAGGAGGTCATCACCGACCTGGTGGCGACCGACCTCTCCTCCTACCGCGATCTGCCCGTGACCCTCTACCAGATCCAGGTGAAGTTCCGTGACGAGATGCGGCCGCGCGGGGGGCTCTTGCGCGTCAAAGAGTTCACGATGAAGGATGCCTACAGCTTCGACGTCGATCGCGCCGGCCTGGATCGGTCATACCAGGCCCAGTATGACGCCTATGTGCGCATCTTCGATCGTCTCGATCTGCCTGTCCTGATCGTCAAGGCCGATGCCGGGTCAATGGGCGGAAGCGACACGCGCGAGTTCATGGCACTCACCGAGGCCGGCGAAGACACCGTCTTCATGTGCGACAAGTGCGACTATGCCGCCAACGCCGAGTGCGCTGTCGTCAAGCCGGTGGCGCCGCACCGACAGCCGACCAAGGCCGGCAATGCCGAGCTGGTCGAGACGCCAGGCATGAAGACCGTCGAGCAGGTGTGCGAGTTCCTCGACACGCCCCCGGAGAGCCTGGCCAAGACCCTCTTGTTCAATGCCGACGGGAAGATCGTGGCCGCGTTGGTGCGGGGCGACCGCGAGCTCAACGAGTTCAAGCTCCGCAACCTGCTGGGGGCGGAGACGCTGCGCATGGCCACCGCCGAAGAGGTGCTCCGGACCACGGGGGCTCACATCGGCTTCAGCGGCCCGGCGCAGCTCCACGATGATGTCGAGATCATCGCCGACCCCGAGATCGCCGCGATGACCGGCTTCGTGGTGGGCGCCAACCAGGACGACGCCCACCTGGTGGGCGTCGAGGTCGACCGCGACTTCGTAGTGGACCGCTATGCCGACATTCGTGCGGCAGTCCCGGGGGATGCTTGCCCGGAATGCGAGGACGGGTTCCTCACCACCGCCCGGGGCATCGAGATGGGGCACGTGTTCAAGCTGGGGACCAAGTATGCCCAGTCGCTCGGCGCCACCTACCTGGACGAGCACGGGGAAGAGCAGGTTGCCGTCATGGGCTGCTACGGCATCGGGGTCAGCCGGTCGGTGGCCGCCCTCGTCGAGCGGCACCATGATGACAACGGCATCGTCTGGCCGATGGCCGTGGCTCCCTTCCAGGTGTGCATTCTGCTCCTGGACCCGGAGATCCACGGGCTTGGCGAGCTCGCCGATCAGCTCGAGCGCGAGCTTTGCGAGGCGGGCTATGAAGTCATGGTCGATGACCGTCTCGAGCGGCCGGGGGTCAAGTTCAAGGATGCCGACCTCATCGGCTACCCGCTCCAGATCGTGCTCGGGAAGCGGACGGCGCAGGAGGGCCAGGTCGAGGTCCGCCGCCGCAAAGACAAGGCGGAACAGGTCGTTCCTGTGGCCGGCGTCCTGGCGGCGGTCGGCGAGTTGGCACAGGGGGCCTGACACCCACCAGGGGATGATTGCGATGGGCCCGGCCGAAGTCCGGCGGCCCGCAGTGGCGGGCACGTTCTACCGGGACGACCACGGCGCGCTGACGCGCGAGATCGAGGGCTGTTACCTGGACCCGCGCGGCCCCGGCGCGCTTCCTCTCGTGAACGAGGGGGGGCCCCGTCGGATCGTGGGGCTGGTCAGCCCCCACGCGGGGTACGTCTACTCCGGCCCCACCGCGGCCAAGGCCGTGGCTGCTCTGGCGGATGACGGGCGGCCGGAGGTCTTCGTTGTGGTCGGCCCCAACCACGGCCGCGGCAGCATCGTCAACGCGATCCAGACTGCAGGGGCATGGTCGACGCCGTTGGGGGACAGCCCCGTCGCGGAGGCCACGGCCGAGGCGATCGCCGACCGGTGTCCCCAGTTCCGCCGGGGGGCCGCCGGATTCATCGGCGAGCACAGCCTGGAAGTCCAGCTTCCCTTCCTGCAGCACGCCTATGGCACCGCGATCGGGCTGGTGCCGATCATGATGCTCGACCAGGACGTCGCCGCCGCGCGCCATCTCGGCGAGGCACTGGCCCGGGTCCTGGCGGGCGTCAACGCCGTCATCATCGCCTCCACCGACATGACTCATTTCGAGACGGCCGCGGTGGCCGCGCAGCAGGACGAGCTGCTCATCGCGCGCATGGAGGCCCTCGACCCGGAGGGGCTGTTGGAGGTCCGCCGCCGCCGTGATATCACGATGTGCGGCTACGGGCCGGTGGCGGCGATGTTGTTTGCTGCACGCACGTTGGGGGCCACCGCAGCCCGGCGCATCGACTATACGAACTCGGGTGCCGTTGGTGCCCGCGCCGAGGTCGTGGCCTACCTGGCGCTCGCCGTCCGTCGCGATCAGTGACCTGTCGGCCCCCCATCCACGGCCCATCCGAGTGCACCCGCTGAGCCGGCCGGAGCCTGCGTTGCGCCGCGCGAGGGCGCAGCGGTCGCACCGTCGGTCACTCCCGAAAGGGAGTTCACACTATGCCCCGCACATGGCGTGTCGGACTTGTCGGTGTCGGTCGCGGTTCCGGCTACGGCCGGCTGCTTGCCGACGACCCCCGTTGCGAGGTGGTTGCCTGCTGCGATCTGTCACCCGCAGCGCTCGAGCGGTTCGCCCGCGAGCTGTCCCTGCCCGATGACCGGTGCTTCACCGACTACGGCGACTTCGTCGCAAGCGGACTGGACGTTGTGTTCCTGGGCACGCCCATCCCGTACCACGCCGAGCAGGCGATCGCGGCGCTCGAGGCGGGCTCGCATGTGCTCAGCGAGGTCACGGCCGCCTCGACCGTGGAGGACTGTGGCCGCATCGTCGAGGCGGTGCGGCGTACGAAACAGACCTACATGCTGGCCGAGAACTGCATCTTCTGGTACTTCTTCATCGAGTGGAAGCGGCTTGTGCAGGAGGGCCGGCTGGGCGAGATCGTGCACGCGGAATGCGAGTACCTGCACCCGATCCCCTCGCTTATCTACGACCAGGCCAGCGGCGAAGGGAAGTGGCGGATCAATCGCGCACCGTTGCACTACTGCTCCCATTCGCTGGGGCCCATTCTCGATCTCACCGGCGACCGCATCGTGCGTGCCTGCGGCCTGGGGACGCGCCATCGCATCTTCCCGGAGGTCACGCAGGCCGGGGGCATTGATCTGCAGGTGGGGCTGTTTGAGACCGAGCGCGGGATGACGATCAAACTCCTGCGCACCTCGCTCCTGCCCCGCAAGCCGGCGATCCACTGCTACGCGTTGCACGGCACGCGCGGCTTCCTGGAGACCGACCGCGGAGGGCCCCAGGGGCCGGGGCGCCTCTACATCGAGGGCGAGACGGAGGATGTGCAGGAGATCGCGATCCCTCGGTCCGACCCCTCGCTGCCCGCTTCGGCCGCGGCCGGGGGACACGGTACGGCCGAGTACCTGCTGCTACCGGACTTCCTCGGCTCCCTCGAGCGCGGCGATACGCCGCGCATCGACGAGGTACGGGGGATGGACATGACCGTGCCGGGGCTGATCGCGCACGAATCGGCGCTGCGCAACGGGGAGTGGCTGGATGTCCCGTCTTTCGCGTAGGTCGTCTGTCGACCGGCGCGGCAGGACCGTCGCGGAGGTCGTGCTGGCGCGGCTTCCAGCCGCGCCGATCCCGCACGCCCAGTGGCGCCCTGTAGGAGCGGCTTCCAGCCGCGATGGGTGTGGCGACGCGCGCGCGGTCACTGGCGGTGCACTGGGGGCGGAGTGTCACGGCTGCAACGATATTGCCTCTTCCCATGGGAGGTCGCGGCTGGAAGCCGCTCCTACAAGATGCCGTTCCGTGCGAACACCGGCGCGGCTGGAAGCCGCGCCAACACCCGCGAGGGCGACGAGCGGCGCGCATCGACTCCCGCGAGAGGCTCGTAGCGCCGCCGGCCCCCGCCCTGCAGGCGTGGCTGCCATCGTCTGCCTGAGCATGCTCGCGCTCGCCGCCCCGGTGTGCGCGGCCCCGCTTGAGGTCGTCGTGACCCTTACCGACCTCGTCCCCCTCGTCCGGGCTGTGGGCGGCGACGAGGTGACACTGACGTGCATCGCGCCGGCCGGGGGCGATCCGCACAGCTTCACGATCTCGCCGCTGGCGGCCGGGACGCTCCGCAGCGCCCGCCTGGTTGTCTTTGCCGGCAGCGAGTTTCTGGAGTTCGAGAACGAGATCAAGCGCGGCCTGGACAACACGCCGGTGGTGGACTGGCCCGACTATATGGCCGAGGGGGCGCGACTGCACGATGTGCCCGGCCTGCCCGCGAACCCTCACGGTCTGTGGCTGGAGCTGGGTAACGGAATCGCCATCGCGCGCGCCGTGGGCCGCAAGCTGGTCGACCTGGGTGCGAGCCGCACGCTGGTGCGCGGCAACGTGGCCGGTTTCGTCTCCGAGCTCCAGGCGGCCCGGGCAACGGGAGTGGCGCTGGCGCAGGCCAACGGCACCGCCGGGCAGACACTCGTGGCGGTCGTGCCCGGGGTGGCCGACTGCATCCTGAACCTCGGGATGAAGGTGGGAAAAGTCCTGCTGCCAACCGAGGGCGCCAGCTTCGCCAGCGGGCAGGATGTGCAGGAGGCCGTCGCCCGGTTGCGCTCGGGGGCCTGGGGGGGGCTGGTGTGCCCGCTGGGACTGCGTGATGCCAAGCCGGGGGAGATCGCGCGGCAGGTGGCGCAGGACGCACATTGCCGGGTGATCTACGTACGGTTCCTGGGCCCGGTGAGCGAGGAGAGCTCGTACCTCGCCCAGGCCTACTACAACGCGGGGGTGCTGGCGACGGCGGGTGCACAGCCGCCGAATGCGGACCGGCGCGAGGGCGGGACGGATGGCCGCGCGCGGCCCGGCGGGATGTCGGCCCGGGCCTCGGCCGCGTCGGTGGCCCTCGCTGCGCTTGTCGTCATCCTGCTCCTGGTGGTGGCACTGCTCAACACCCGGCGGATTGCGCGCACCGCCGCGCCGGGGGCCGGCATCTTCGATGATCTGGAAGAGCGGGACTGAGAGGGGCCATGATGGCTGCCAATCCGGCCGTGGAGGTCCGGCAACTGAGCTTCCGCTATCCCTCGCCACCGGTGGAGGCCTTGCAGGGCGTGGACTTCGCACTGGCGCGGGGGGCCTTCTGCGCGATCCTCGGGCCTAACGCCTCGGGCAAGACCACCCTGATCAAGACGGTGATGGGACTGCTGGCCCCGACGGCCGGGGAGGTCCGGATCCTGGGGCACGATGTGGCGCGGGAACCGGCGATCATCCAGCGGCTCATCGGCTATGTCCCCCAGCGCGATGTCGTGAACGCGAGTGTCCCGCTGCGCGTGCACGAGGTGGTACGGCTGGCGGCGGCGACGCGGCTTGCCGCCAACGGCCACCATCGCTCCGTCCGCGAACGCGTCCTCGCCTGCCTGCAGATGGTCGGCATGGGGGAGATGCTCCAGCGGCCCTTTCGCTCACTCAGCGGAGGGCAGCAACAGCGTGTGCTGATCGCCCGGGCCATCGCGGTCGACCCGCATGTCCTGGTGCTCGAC
>CAZIWQ010000039.1:3947-15585 GCA_964542355.1 uncultured Armatimonadia bacterium | reverse complement strand
CACATGTGGCTGTTTCCACCGCAGAATCAGTTGTGTTATGACTTCCCGCACCCGGGCCGTACTGCCCGCGAGAAAAAGTGTAAGTCAACCGACGAGACGAGCGTTGGCTGCCCCCGCCTCCCCCACAGCGGCGTCAGTGGGCCGATCGAATCACCTCTTCACATCAGTGGCATCGTGTGTCGTGTGGACAGATACGCCAGTCCACCCAGCAATCCGCGTGCCCCGGAGACCCGGCCGAACAGGCCGGACCCCTAGCCTGTAGTCGGCATCCTCTGCCGATTCATTAGCATGGACTTTGCACACGGACACGTTACCTTGAGCTTGGACGGATGCGGGATGCCGCCTCCCGCCGCCGCCGTGCGACACGACGCGGCTCGCGCACCCGGGCGCCGCCCGTGCCGGGAGGTGAGCACCGCCGGGTAACGAAAGGACAAGCCGTCCCGCTGGCGAGGCCCGGCCGAACGTGGCCGTTGCCACCGGGCCGAGCCGATGCTGACGTGAGGAGGCCTGACGATGAAGCTGCAAGCACTGGCTGTGCTGTCTGCCGCCGAGGTCGCCGAGGTGCACGAGGCCTCGCTGGCAGTCCTCGAGGGCTGCGGGGTGAAGGTCACCAGTCCGTGGATGTTGGGGTTCCTGGAGGAGCGGGGCCTGCCCGTCGCGCGTGACCGCCAGGTGGTCACCATCCCCCGCGCCTGTGTCGAGGACGCCGTGGCGACCGCGCCCCCCCGCTGCGAGGTCTATGACCGCGAGGGCGAGCCGGCGTTTGTGCTGGGCGACGGCGTGACGCGCATCGCCGCGGGCCACAACGCGGTGTTCTGGGTCGACGCTCAGACCGGCACGACGCGGCCGTCACGGGTGGCGGACGTCGTGCGGTTCGCCCGCCTGTGCGAGGCGCTCGCGGGCATCGACATGATCGGGATCCCCGTGATGCCGCAGGACGTGCCCACCCCGCGTGCCACGCTCCTGCATGGCGTGCGAGCCGTCGTGGAGAACAGCCGCAAGCCGGTGTTCTTCTCCACCGATTGCGCCGCGGTGAACTGCCGGGTGATGGATCTCCTGGCGGGAGCTTTCGCCGGGGACCTGAGCAGCCAGGCCTACGGGATCGCTCAGCTCTCGCCGACGAGTCCGCTGACGTGGGAAGCAGGGGTGCTCGAGGCCCTGGTGGACACGGTGCGGCGGGGTGTCCCCCTGGCGATCCTGCCGGAGCCGAACGCCGGGGTATCCGCACCGTACACGCTGGCCGGACTGCTGACAGCAAACAACGCGGAATGGCTGTCGGGGCTCGTCATGACGCAGCTAGTACGGCCCGGCGCGCCGGTGATGTATGCCAACTCGTGGACCACCACCGACATGCGCGACGGCTCGGCACTGGTGGGGTCGGCGGAGACGAGCGTGTGCCGCATCGCCGGTGCCCAGCTCGCCCGCCTCTACCAGGTGCCCTCGCATACCACGGCACCGAACTCGGACAACCATGCCCATGACGAGCAGAACGCATGGGAGAAGGCCTTCAGCACGCTGTGCGCCGTGGGAGCGCACAACGACCTGATCGTCAACTGCGGGATGTTTGCGACCGGGATGACCTGCAGTGATGAGCAGTTGATCATGGACGAGGAGATTGGGGCTCTGAGCCGCCGCATCGCGGCGGGGATTGAGGTGGATGCGGCGACGATCGCGCAGGAGCTGATCGTGCAGGTCGGCCCTGGTGGCACCGGCTACCTGACCGCCGACCACACCCTGAGCCGGCTGCGGTCGGCCGAGTACGTGCTCCCGCAGGTGTCGGTGCGCGGCCCGCGCGCGAGTTGGGAGGCCGCGGGCGCCCGCGACACCTACCAACTCGCCCGCGCGCGCAGTCAGCAGTTGTGCGAGCGGCCCGGCAGCCCACTAGAGACCGCCCGGGCCGCCCGTGTCGCGGAGGTGATGCGGACGGCCGGCGAGCTGTGAGCCTCAGGCGGGCGCCGACACCGCCACCCGCACCTCGGCCGTACCGATGTCGCCGGGGAGCAGCACCCACTCGCCGTCGCGCTCCGCCCACGGCACGCCGTTGACGAGTACCTCGCCCGCCACCAGCCGCCGCGGCAGACGGAACCGGAGCCGGATGCGCGCGGGCGGGTTGCGCCATGGCCCCTGCAGCCGGGCAATGACCGCCGTCGGCGTCACCTCGTAGCTCAGGCACAGCTCGCCGAAGTACGTCGCCGCCCGCTCCACGCCGATCGTGCCGACAGTCGCCAGCCATTCCCGCGGCACGGCCTGCCCAAGCAGCAGCTCATCGTCTTGCTCGCGCACGAACAGGTAGCGCAGCCACCCCGCCGCGTTCGCCTCGTCCGAGGTCTTGTAGTGGTCGCCCTTCCACTCGCCCAGGCGCGGCAGGGCGTGCTCGGCCAGCATCCGCGAATCCGGATAGTAGTTCGCCGCCACCCCGTTGAACAGCGCTCGCAGCGCGTGGGGGATGTCGTCGCGCGCGAGGTATGGTTCGACGTCCAGCAGCAGGCACGCCTGCATCGAGAAGCCACCGTGGTCAAACCAGTGGCGCGCGAAGTCGGCGGTCGCATAGCCGTACTGCTCGGAGAGGTAGAGGTTGTCCTCATAGTCGCGGATGATCCACAACGCCTCGCGTGACGTGGCGGGGATCAGGCCGGCGATCACGAGGTGCAGCGCCCCCTCGAGGGTCTCGCAGATCCAGCCGAAGCTGCGGCCGCGACGGTGGACGTGGGACGGGAAGTGCGGGACACACGTGCCGTCGCGCAGGCGCACGACCGGGGAGCGCGCCGCCGCCGACCGGAACGCCGCGACGACGGATGTGCGGAAGTCATCGGCCTCCTGGCGCAGGCGGCTCGCCTCGCCCGCCCACGCGCCATCAGCCGCCGCCAGTTGCTCGAGGCCCCATGCGGCCGCATCGAGGCCCCGCCACGTGTAGGCATTGGTCGACAGCCACTGCCACCAGTCGCCGATATCTTCCAGGCTCCCGTGAGGGAACAGCCCCCGCCCGATATCGGTGCGCGCGAGCGTCCGCGCCCGCTCGCGGATGATCCAGTCCGCGGCCGCCACCACCCCACCGGCCACGCTCGCCAGCCACGGCCGATCGCGCGTGAAGCGATAGTGCTCGATCAGGCTCCACAGGATCCAGCCATGGTGCTGGTTGTAGCCCCCGTGCTCGTAGCCATGGGCCCCGTAGAGCACCCCCTCGTGGGAGGAGAAGTCCCCGGGGAGGCCGACCGTGCCCTGGTAGTGGAGGAAGGCTGCCAGGCACTCGCGGGCCTGACGGTGGAGCCCGCGGCGGTCGAGATCGACAATCATCATGCACGACTCATTGCCGAAGGCCGCGTAGCCGAGGCTCCCGACACGGGCGAACCGCCGCCCGCCGCCCGGCTCCAGCTCGCAGTTGATCAAGAGGTGCGGTGTCACCGCAGCGTGGAACTCGTTGAGCGCGGGCTCAGGCGTGGTCAGTCGCATCCCCTCCCCGATCCGCCGGCGCCAGTACGCAGCGACTGCCTCGCGCTCGACGTCGAAGTCGAGGACAGGCAGCGCCGCCAGCTCGTCCCCGACCAGACCCACATACGGGAGCCTGACGGTCACCGCGTGATGGTCGCCCGGCTCCAGGGACACCTCGTAGCCAAGCGCCCCCTCTTGCGGGTGCAGCGCGCCACGCCCGCGGGTGTCCACACTGGCGCGCAGCAGCTCGCCCGCGCGCACGAGGCCCTGTTCGTCGCAGCTCACCGTCTCCGCCGCGCCATGGGAGGAGAAGCTCAGCGCGAGTCTTGCGCTCGCCGCGACTGTGCCGCGGTTGCGCAGCTCGAACCGGGACATCACGACGGCGGTCTCGTCTGCGGCGGGCTCCGGCCCGGCGGGGTCGGTGCCGCCCAGGACGGTGGCGTAGGCCACCTGCTCGATCTCCACCCCCCCCGCGCCCGCCTCTTCCCCGCCGGCACGCCACACGCTGATGCCGATCGGCAGCACCCCCTCTTGCAGGGTTCTCGTGACCGGCTCCGCCGGCAGCCCGAACGCTACCGTGAGCTGGTCGCAGTCCGCGGCCAGGCGCGTGCTCTCGCGTCCCGGGCAGCCCGTCAGGAGCTCGACGCGGGTGCGATACAGCACCGAGCCGTCGGGGTTGAGTGCGAACTTGTGGCGCCCCCCGTCCGGTGCCAGCGGCAGGTAGAGCCGCCGGCGCTTGGGGACCATGTTCGCCCAGGCGCGTCGCCAGGTCTGCTCCGGTAACCCGGCCACCGCATCGTAGAGGCCCCGGGGGGCGCCGACCATCGCCCGGGCGCACACCCCCGCATAGTCGGCCGTGGTCTCGCCGGCGACGACGGCTACGCCGAGATCCGGCACACACAGCGGCCCTGCGCCGAGATCATCCACCCGCACGGTCACCATCTCGTCCCCTCGCACGCTCAGGAGAGTGCGGTCCCACGAGTTCGGGTCGGGGTTCGCGGTCCGCCACAGGGCCACGACGAAGCGATCCTCGGCCACCGCGGTCACGGCCTCGACCTGGCCGTTGAAGGCCTCGAAGCTCGGGGGGGCGGCCGCCGGCGCGGCGAGCAGAACGGTCACCACCACACGCTCCCAGGTCGAGTCGGTGTCGGCCACGATCGCCTCAACCGCCGGGTAGTCGGCCGGGGCCAGCCGAAGCTTGAGCGCGGTGCGGTAGGTCGGGGCGAAGTCACCCAGCTCGGGGAACTCCACTGCGTTGGCCGGACGGAAGGTGAAGACGGCACTCGTGCCTGCCACGACGGTCTCGGCGTCCGCCGTCTGCCACTGGCCGTTGAACCAGTCGCCGAGCTCCCACCACCCGACAGCGCCCCCGGCCGGCACTTGATCCTTCGGGAGCCGAACGGCAGGCCACTTGCCGCGCCAGTACTGGAGAGCGAGGTCGGCGGGCGGGGGGGCTGCGAAGCGCACGACGACGCGGTGCAGCTCACGCGGGTCCTCCCACACCACGCCACAGTCGTCGGTGAGAGGTGCGCCAAACGGTGCTGCATCAAACGCCGAGCCGGCAGTCGGTAGCATGTACTCAGCCTCCGTTCAGGTGTCGCTCACGGGGGTCGGCGGGCGGTCGCGGCCGTCCGCCGCGCCAGCCTCGGTGGGTCCGGTGAGAGTAGCATGAAGCGTCCCCGACGGCAACCCCGATGCTGCACGGCCGTCCTACGCTCCTACGCTCCTACGCTCCGGCGGCCTCATGTCCCGCTCCCCACGAGCCGATACTAGGGATGTGACCACTACCGCCCACGTCGATGCCACCCATGCGTGCCCCGCGCAGCCTGTCGGGCTGTCGCCGGCGGCATGGTGCGCCCGGGCGGTGAGCCCCCCGGGCGCTGACGGCGAGCCGGCGCGCGACAGACCCATCCGCGTCCTCTTCGTCGAGAGCCGCGCTACGGACGCCGAGCTGGTGGAGGCGGCACTGTGCCGTGAGGACCCCCAGGGCTTTGCGGTGAGCCGGGCGACGTGTCTGGCGGAGGGTCTCCAGCGCGCCGGCGCGGCAGCCGTCGACGTGCTGCTGGTGGACCTTGCGCTCACCGATGCCGCCGGGATGGCAGCCTTCACCCCCCTGCGGGCGGCGTTCCCCGGGCTGCCGATCGTGATCCTGGCGAGCGATCAGGACGAGATGGTGGCGTGGGAGGCCCTCGGCAGCGGCGCTGACGACTATGTGGTCAGATCGGATGTTGCGGGGCGCTTGCTGGCCCGGGCACTGCGCTGTGCCATCCGCCGCCACTCGTGCATGGGGCGTGGCACCGGGCAGTGGGACACGGACGAGCACGAGCGGACCGCCGAGATGATCACCCGCAAGAACACCCAGCTTGTCCAGGCCAACGCCCTGCTGTCGATCACGATGCGGGAGCTGAAGCAGTCGTGGGAGGAGCTGATGGAGGCCGAGAAGCTGGCGGCGCTCGGGCGCCTCGCGGCCGGGGCGGCTCACGAGCTGAACAATCCGCTCATGGGGACGCTCAACTACGTCCAGTATTGTCGGGAGCGCACGGCGCCCGACGACCCGCGCTACATTCGGCTGCAGAAGGCGGAACGGGAGCTTGAGCGTTGCGCCCGGATCGTCACCGGGATGCTCGCCAGCGCCCACTCCCACGAGACCTCGCCGGCCGGCCACCCGGAGCCCATCGACTGCGGCCAGGCGGTGGCCCGCGCCATCGACCTGCTGATGGCGCCGGCCCGAGCGGAGGGGCTGCAGGTCGCAGTCGCGCTGCCACCCGATCTGCCGCTGTGCTGGGCCGATCCCGACTGCCTGCAGCAGATCCTGGTCAACCTGCTCACCAACGCCACCGATGCGGTCGCCCAGGCGGAGCGCAAAGAGCTGCGCATCAGTGCCGAGGTCGCAGACGACATGGTACGCCTGACCGTCGCAGACACCGGATGTGGGATGGCCCCGGACACGCTGCGCCGGCTCTTCGATCCGTTCTTCACGACCAAGCCGGTCGGGAAGGGGACGGGGCTGGGAATGAGCATCTGCCGCAACCTGGTCAGCAAGTCCGGAGGCAAAATCGAGGTGGCAAGCACCCCTGGTCGGGGCACACAGGTGACGGTGTCGCTCCCGTCTCACCCACCAACCACCAGCCACGCGCGCTTGCCGGAGGAGACGTCTGATGAACGCACAGCGTAGGATCCTGGTCATCGATGATGAGGAGTCGGTGCGCGATTCCTTCATCGACGCCCTCGAGACAGAGCCCTATTGCCTGGAGGCCGTGGCTTCGGGGGCGGAGGGTGTTGCGTGCGCCCGCGCCGGTAGCTATGACCTGGTGTTCCTCGACCTCAAGATGCCGGGGATGGACGGGGTGGAGACCCTGCGGGCCCTGCGCCAGCTTGACTGCCGGGTGCCGGTCTACATCGTCACCGCGTTCCACCCGGAGTTCCTGGACCGTCTCGAGGCCGCCGAGCGCGAGCGGCTCTCGTTCGAGCTGGTGCACAAGCCCATCGGACAGGCGGGGATCCGGGAGGTCACGCGTGCCGTGCTGGAGGGACCCCAGACCCGCGGGGTGGGACCGCTATGACCGACGAGACCTGCCTCTTCCGACTGTACGTGGCCGGCGAGACGCCCCAGAGTCTGCGGACGGTGGAGGCGGTGCGCCGTATGTGCCAGGCGCTCGCCCCGGGGCATTACGAGCTGCAGGTGATCAACCTGCTGCACGACCCGGCGGCCGCCACGCGCGATTGCGTCACCGCCACGCCAACGCTCGTCAGGGCGCGCCCGTTGCCGACCGTCCAGATCATGGGCGACCTGCTCAACACCGAGAGCGTCTGCCGGATGCTCGCCAGTGTCGACCAGGCTCCCTACGAGACGCGATTGCGGGTGGCAACCTGCAGCGCGCTCCCACGCGACTAGCGACCCGGCCGAGCAGGCCACTTCCGGCCGGGTCGCTAGCGCCAAGATGGCTGTGAATGCCCTCCAGAGCCATTCTGGCGTGGATTTGCGGCCTCAGAACGGCCTTTCGGCCGCTCCTCTTAGGGGGGATCGAGATGGTGACGGCAACTCACACGCTGACACTGGAAGCCCTCGGCGAGCCGGGGACGGGTGCGGCTGAGTGCCTCACCGGGCCGGCCATGCCGACCGGCGTCACCGGGCTTGACACGATGCTGGGCGGCGGCGTGCCGGCGTGCTCCGTCGTAATGCTGTGCGGCCCCCCGGGAGCCGGGAAGACGACGCTGGCCCAACAGATGTCCTACTCACTGGCGGCGACCGGCCGCAAAGCCCTCTACCTCAATGCCCTCTCCGAGCCGCTCATCAAGCTGCTACGAGACCTACAGGGCTTCTCGTTCTTCGACCCGAGTGTGTTCAACATCGGCGTCAAGTACCACGACCTGTCCGACGCGATCCGCAACAGCGAGATGACCGACGCCCCACGCCTGCTGGCGGACCTGGTCACCCAGTACCGCCCCTCGCTGCTGGTCGTCGACAGCATCAAGCCGGCCCTCGAAACGCTCAACAACCCCGCGATGCGGCGGCGCTTCATGTATACGCTCACCGGCCTGAGCGTGGAGGCGCACGTGGTGGTCGTGCTCATTGGCGAGTACTCGGAGAGCGAAGTGGTGGCTTTGCCGGAGGGCAGCACAGCCGATGGCATCATCGCGCTGACCTCCCCGTTCCAGTCCCCCGATCAGCGGCGCCATATCCGGATCATCAAGCTGCGCGGCGCCCCGCACGTGCAGGACAACTGGGAGTTCGCGATCGGCCCCGCCGGCATCGAGGTGTTTGCCCCGGCGGCTGTCGCTCGGCCCACGCCGCCTGCGCTGTCGCCAGGCGGGGTTTGACACTCCATTCGGCGCGCGACTATAATTCTCACGTGTCGGGCGGCGCGGTACGAGCCCGCGCCCTGCAGTACGGCACGGCAACGACGGCGCGGTCAGATCATGTCGGAACGCAACGGGGAGGCCGGGAGCGCATGATGGCGTCCCGGCCCCGTCTACTTCTGAGGGACTACCAGTGGCACACCACCCCGTCGGACACCCGGTCGCCGTCGCGCCGGTGGAGAATGTCGAGGCGAGCGCCGACGAGCTGGCGGTCCTGGTGGGCCCCCGGGATGCCAACCGGAAGCTGATCGAGGAGTTGCTCGACATCCACGTGACGGTGCGCAACGGCCAGGTGCAGATGTCTGGCGCGGCCCCGCAGGTGGCGTTGGCGGCTCAGGCGGTCCGCGACCTGCTGGCGCTGATCCGCCGCGGCCACGGGCTGACCAGCGCGGACGTGCGCGTCGCGGCGCGGCAGGTGCGGTCGGTCGGAGCCCCGGCCGCGGGTGGGCCGGATGGCCCGATCGTCATCACGCACCGCGGCAAGCCAGTCAGCGCCATGACTGCGGGGCAAGCGGTGTACGTTGACGCCGTGCTCAGTCACGATCTGACGTTCTGCCTCGGCCCGGCGGGGACCGGCAAGACCTACCTGGCGATGGCGCTCGCCGTCGCCGCCCTGCGGGAAGGCACGGTCAGCCGCATCGTGCTGACGCGCCCGATCGTCGAGGCGGGCGAAGCGCTGGGGTTCCTGCCCGGCGACGTCATGGAGAAGGTGGACCCGTACCTGCGCCCACTGCACGATGCGCTCCACGACATCATGGGCGGCGAGCGATTCCGGCGCAACCTCGACCGCGGCACGATTGAGGTGATCCCCCTGGCGTACATGCGGGGGCGCACCCTCAACCACTGTTTCATCGTGCTGGATGAAGCCCAGAACACGACCCCGGGGCAGATGAAGATGGCACTCACCCGCCTGGGGTTCGGCGCCAAGATGGTCGTGACGGGCGACGTGACGCAGACCGATCTGCCTGCGACCCAGCTCTGTGGCCTCCGGCATGCCTACCAGGTGCTGGGAGCGCTGAGCGGGATCGCATGCTGCGAGTTGACCGGCGAGGATATCGTCCGCCATGACCTGGTGCAACGCATCGTGGCGGCGTACGAAGACCACGCGCACGAGTCAGGGCGACCCGATGAGAACGGCAACTAGGGCCAAGCGGCTGCACGGCAGCAGGTGGTGGCGCGTCCGATGGCCGGAGGGCACGACCCGCCGGCTGTTGCTGGCGCTGGTGACCGCCGGGTGCCTGTTTCTGGCCGCATGGGCCCGCATCCTGCCCCAGCGCGTCTCGTATGTCGAGGGTGACACCGCGCGGCGCACGATCCGCGCACCGCGCAGCGGCGTCTACGTCGATCCGCAGGAGACGGAGAAGCTGCGCGAGGAGGCCGCCAACTCCGTCCCCGATGTCTACGATGCTGACCCCACCGCCCTCGACGATGCCCTGACAGCCCTCGACGACATCTTCGAGCGGTTCAAGGAAGTGCGCGCCGATCCCGCCCTGCCCGACGCAGTCTCCCGCACGCGGGCCCTCCGCAGCCTGCTCGACATCCGGTTGAGCACCGAGACGCTGGAGCTGGCCGCCGCCGACTCTACCCCCGAAACCGCGCTGGACCGGGTTCACGAGGGGGTGGCCGAGCTGGTGCGGCGTGAGATGGCCAAGGAGGTCCGCTCCAACACCGACGATCTGCGCAAGGCGCGCAGTGACCTGGCGGAAGCGGCGCGCACGCTCGGCTACGAGAGTGCCTTCACGGCGATGGCCTCGGAGATCGGCCAGTCGGTGCTCAAGAACAACCGCATCTACAATGCGGAGAAGACCCTCCAGGCCCAGCAGGAGAAGCAAGAGACCGTCAACGCCGTCTCCCACCAGGTCCGTGTTGGCGAGGTCATCGTCTTCGCCAATGAGGAAGTCCGCCCGCGCCACATTGCCATGTTCCGGGCCGTCGGCCTGATGCAGGCCAGCATCGACTACTACCAGGCACTGGGGATCCTGTTCACCTTCACCCTGATGGTGCTGATGCTCGGCGTGTTCATGCACCGTGCGGCCCCGCGTGCCTACGAGGATTTCGGCCAGCTTGCCGCGATCGGCACACTGCTGGCGGTGACGGCCGTTACCTACCGGGCGCTCGAGCCGACATCGTGGTCGGAAGCGGGCTCACTCACCCTGGCGCTCACCGCCGCGATGACGGTGGCGCTCCTGATGAACGTCATGGTCGCGGGGGCCGTCGGCGTGTTCCTCGGGGTCCTGCTCCCGGTCATCGCCGCCGGCAGCGATGCCCGCCTGGCACTGGTCACCGTCGTCTGCACCGAGATTGGCGTGTATGCGGTGTCGGGGCGGGGCTCGAAGAGCCGTGTGATCGCCCGGGCCGCTCCCCTGATGGCGGTGGTGGCCGGTGCCATGATGGTGGCGGGCGCGGAGATCTTTGGTGTGACGCTGACGAGCCGCATGGTGACCCTCGCCACCATCGGCGGGCTGGCGTCCCCGCTACTGGCGATGGGGGCCTCGATCGCCCTCGAACGGCTGCTGGGGGTCACCACCGACTTCCGGCTGGTCGAGCTGGGCAACCCCAACGAGCCGGTCCTCGAGCACCTGATGCGCGAGGCTCCGGGGAGCTACCAATCCAGCGTCATGGTCGCCAACCTGGCCGAACCCGCGGCGGAGGCAATCGGCGCCCACGCGCTCCTGGTGCGGACCGCAGCCATGTACCACGACATCGGCAAGATCCGCCGCCCGTACTTCTTCGTGGAGAACCAGTTCGGGGGCGACAACCCTCACGACCGCCTGTCCCCGCACCTGAGTGCCCGCGTGATCGTCAGTCACGTCAAGGATGGCGCCGAGCTGGCCGACGAGTATGGCCTCCCGCCGACGATCAAGGACTTCATCTCGCAGCACCACGGGACGACGCTGGTCAAGTTCTTCTACCTGCGGGCTGTCGAGCTGGCGTCGCACCCCGATGAGGTGCAGGAGAGCAACTTCCGCTACCCGGGCCCCAAGCCGCAGTCGCGCGAGGCCGCGCTGCTAATGCTCGCCGACACGGTCGAGGCGGCGGCGCGCACACTCGAGAACCCCTCCCACCAGGTCATCCAGGACCTCGTCGACCGCCTGGTTGATGAGCGGGTCCACGACGGCCAGCTCGACGAGTCACCCCTCTCGTTCCGGGACCTCGCGACCGTGCGACGGAGCTTCGTCCAGACGCTTACCGGCATGTTCCACCAGCGCGTCAAGTACCCGGATCAGATCATGCGCGAGACACAAAGCGGGCACGCGGAGGGTGTCAATGGGCATGCCCGACCCAATGGCGGCCATGCCCGACCCAATGGCGGACACCCCGCACCCGCTAACGGCCGGAGCGCCACCCC
>CAZIWQ010000039.1:0-3937 GCA_964542355.1 uncultured Armatimonadia bacterium | reverse complement strand
ACCCCGGCCGCCGCGCCGCACGCGACGGACAGTCAGCCGGCGGCCCCCGCGCACGATGCCCCCCGGGCGACGCCGGATCCGGAGGGCACCGACTGATGGCCGACTCGGCGGCGTCCGCAGCCGACCGCGAGACCCCCGCCCTGGACCTGCGCGACCTGCAGACGGTGACGGTCTCGCACCAACTCCTCCGCCGGGTGGCACAGCAAGCGGTGCGCACCTGCGGCGTGGAACTGGACCGTCTCAGTCTCGCGTTAGTGGATGATGACAGGATGCGCGAGATCAACCGCCGGTTCCGCGACACCGACCATACTACCGACGTGATTGCCTTCGACGCCCGGGAGGAAGGCGACGAGATCGGCGGCGAGATCATCATCAGTGTCCCGACCGCGGCCCGGCAGGCCGCGGCGGTCGGGCACGCACTCGATGTCGAGCTGGCGTGGCTGCTCGCCCACGGCGTCCTGCATGTCGCCGGCATGGACGATGCGACGGAGGCCGAGCTCCAGCAGATGATCGCAATCCAGCGTGAGATCATGACCCAAGTGGGGTTAGCGACGAAATCATGAGAGAGCACCTCCCGGAGCCGGAATCGGGGCAGCCAGTCCCCTCGCCACGCGACACGAAGTCGGTGTTGCGTAGCTTCCGGTTCGCCTGGGAAGGCCTGCACTTCGTCTTCAACACGCAGCGCCACATGCGCGTGCACGTGCTGATGATGACGCTCGTGCTGGGGGCGGCGTGGGGTCTGGGTGTCACGACCTATGAACTGCTGCACCTGCTCTCGGCCTTCGCCCTCGTCCTCATCACCGAGATGATCAATACGGCGATCGAGCAGACGGTCGATCTCACGGTCAAGACCTACGATCCGCGCGCCAAGGTGGCCAAGGATGTCGCCGCCGGTGCGGTCCTGATCGCCGCCGCCTACGCGATGGCCGTCGGCTTCCTGGGAGTGGCCTCCAGCCCGACGTTCTGGCGGGCGATGCAGCACATCCCGGAGGGCCCACCGCGGGCCCGCCTCGACGTGCTCGAGGCAGTGACGATCGGCACGATCATCCTGGCGGTCGCCATCATCTGGCTCAAGCGCCGCGCCGGCCACGGGACCATCTGGCGCGGCGGCGTGGTCTCCGGGCACACGGCCCTCGGCTTCATGGTGGCGACCAGCATCGTCGTGATCACGCGCAGCGTGCCGGTGGCCTGTCTCGCGCTGGCGCTCGCGCTCCTGGTGTCGCAAAGCCGCATCCAGGCCCGGATCCACTCGCCCATGGAGGTCGTGGCAGGAGGCATCCTGGGCATCATTGTCGGCATCATCATCTTCTTGCCCCTCCCCGCAGGCGGCTGACATGCCCCCCCACTCTCCAGCGCCGGAGGCATTGCTTGGCCACTTGCGCGAGCTCCTGTCCGAGTACCCGAACCTGCTTATCGCCTACTCCGGGGGCGTCGACAGCACGTTCCTGGTGGCGGTGGCGGCCGAGGTGCTCGGTCCCCGCGCGGTGGCCGCCACGGTCCGCTCGGTGCTGAACCCGCCGGGTGAGCTGGCGCACGCCGTCCGTGTCGCCCGGGAGCTCGGGGTCGCACATCACGTTGTCGACCTCGATCCGCTCGCGGACGAGCACGTGGCCCGGAACCCGCCGGACCGCTGTTACCACTGCAAACGCGCCGTCTTCGCCTGCTTGCGGCACTTCGCCGACGCGCAGGGCCTGGGGGAGGTCGCCCACGCCGAGCACGTCGGCGACCTCGGGCAGCGCCGGCCGGGCCAACGTGCCGCCGCCGAGCTCGGGATCCGCGCGCCGCTGGTGGCGGCGGGACTGGACAAGCCGGCCATCCGGCACCTGTCGCAGGGGCTGGGGCTGCCGGGCTGGGATCGCCCCGCGATGGCCTGCCTCGCCTCCCGCGTGCCGTACGGCGAGCGGCTGACGCCCGCGAAGCTGAGCCGCATCAGCCAGGCGGAGGACGCCCTGCGCGCGCTCGGGCTGCGGGAGCTGCGGGTCCGCGACCATGGCACGGTCGCGCGCGTGGAGCTTGGGGCCGGCGAGCTCGCCGCGGTGGCGCAGGAGGACATGCGCACCCGCGTGGTGCAACTGCTCAAGGCTGCCGGCTACGCCTACGTGACCCTCGACCTCGAAGGCCTGCGCTCGGGGAGCATGGACGAAGTCCTGTAGTGTCAGATTCACCCGCAAGCCGCACCCGTCATCCCATGGATGGAGATCGCCGATGAGAGCCTCCGAAGCCGGTCCGGGCCGCAATGTGCTGCACTGCCGCTTTGTCGTCGTCGGGTCGGGCATCGCCGGCCTGTGGACGGCGCTCCACCTGAAGGACTTTGGCGACGTGACACTGGTCACCAAGAGCCAGCTCCACGACAGCAACACCGAGCATGCCCAGGGCGGGATTGCCGTCGCCCTGTTGCCCTCCGACTCCCCCGAGTTCCACAAGCAGGACACGCTGGCCGCGGGGGATGGGCTGTGCGACGTTCCGGCCGTGGAGATCCTCACGCGCGAAGGCCCCAATGCGGTGCGGGAGCTCATCCACATCGGTGCCCAGTTCGACTCCAAGGAGGGGCAGCTCATCGTCGGGCGCGAGGCCGCCCATGCCCGGCATCGCATCATCCACGCGCACGGCGACGCGACCGGCGCCGAGGTGCAGCGCGCAGCATCGGAGGCGGTGCGCGCCGTCGCGGGCATCCGCACCCTGGAGAACACGGCGATCACCGCCCTGATTCTGCTGCAGGGCAAGTGCGTGGGGATTGAGGCGCTCGACGCAGTCTCCGGGGAGCGGCTGCGGATCATCGCCGGCAGCACCATGCTGGCCACCGGCGGGGCGGGCAACCTGTACCGCGTCACCACGAATCCCCCGGTCGCCACCGGTGACGGCTTCGCCGTCGCGTGGCGCGCCGGTGCCTCGCTCCAGGACATGGAGTTTGTCCAGTTCCACCCCACCGCTCTCGCCGACCCGAGCTACCCCAAGTTCCTCATCTCGGAGGCCGTGCGGGGAGAGGGCGCGGTGCTGCGCAACGCCCGCGGCGAAGCCTTCATGGCGCACCATGCGCCCGCGCAGCGCGACCTGGCCCCCCGCGACCTGGTCTCCCGTGCCGTCCTATCGGAGATCCGCCAGGATGAGAGCGACCACGTGACGCTCGACCTCTCCCCCATCGGTGACATGGCGGCCGTCGAGCGGCGCTTCCCGGGGATCGTCGCCGAGGTGCGTGATCGGGGCCTGTGGCAGGACGAGAACCTGACGATTCCGGTGACGCCGGCCGCCCACTATGTGATGGGCGGCATCCGTTCCGATGTCAACGGCCAGACGTCGATTCCGGGCCTGTACGCGTGCGGCGAGGCGGCTTCATGCGGAGTGCACGGTGCGAACCGGCTCGCCTCCAACTCGCTCCTGGACGGCCTGGTGTTCGGCGCCCGTTCGGCGCGGGCGATGGCGGCGGCCCCGGATCTGACCGATGCCGAGGTGGCATCGGCCGCCAACCTGCCGCCGCGTCCGCTTGCGTGCGGCGACTCTGAGTTGCGGGAGTGGGTGCGCGACCTGATGTGGCAGCGGACCGGGATTCTGCGTGACGGCGAGGGGCTGGCGACCGCCGCGGCCGAGCTGCGGACGGCGTGCAACCGCCTGCTCAAGGCGCCCCATGCCCATCCCGAGGAGGTCGAGGCGGCGGCGATGATCCAGGCGGCACGCCTCATCACCGAGGCTGCCCTGCTCCGCACGGAGAGCCGCGGCGGGCACTACCGGACCGACTACCCCGCGGAGAACCCCGAGTGGCGACGACATGTCGTCCTGCAGCGGGGTCAGGGGGGCGACATCATCGCCACGTACGCCCCCGTGCTCGAGTAGCACCGCTCCCGGCCGCCGCCGCGTAGGTCGCGCGTCTCGACGCCGCTGCCTGTCTGGCCAGCCCGTCGGCCGACGCACGAACCGGCCCTCCGGGCCGATGTCATCCTGA
>CAZIWQ010000038.1:0-15666 GCA_964542355.1 uncultured Armatimonadia bacterium | reverse complement strand
CGGCCGCTACACCTCGGGGGCCGGCCGGATGTGGCCTTTTCGGCCGGACCCCTAGCGTAGTGACCCAACGGCCACGACATCGGTGCGGTGGCGCTGGATGTCCTCGCCCCCGTTCACGAGCACGCGCCCGTCGGGCAGGAGGCGCGGGTTGATCTCGGTGACGGGCAGGAGCAGCTCGCCGGCGGGAGTATAGGTCCCCGCCGCGGGGTCAAACCGCAGGACCTTGTCGGTGAAGCCTTCGGGACGGCCCGTGGCGAGGGGCCAGGTAACGTAGCCGCCGAGGAGGTAGACTTGCCCCCCGAGCGCCACTGCATCCCAGCACCGCGCGGCAAACGGAGCCTTCGCCAGCCGCTGCCAGCGATTGGCGACCGTGTCGTAGACGAACGCATCGTGGGAGTTGCGGTTGCCGTCCGGGCCCTGTTGGTAGCCGCCGAACACGTAGATCAGGTCGCCGACGGCGGCGGCCGCCATCATCACGCGCCCCTCCCCGGGCATCCGCCGCAGGCTCTTCCAGCCGTCGCGCAGGTGCGCGGTATCGAGCACCATGACATCACCATACAGCTTGCCCTGCAGGTCACGGTCGGGAGCGCCGCCGATCAGGTACAGCTTCGTACCGATCACGGCGCAAGCGGGGTACAGGCGCGGGGCGGGCAGCGGCGGCCCCCACAGCCACTGCAGCTTGCCATTGACCTGCGCGCCGATGACGGTCTCCCGGAAGTCGCGCTTGCCATCGCTCCCGGACACGATGTACAGCCGGCCCCCGACGGCATCACCGGCACCGTAGGACAGGGGGAACGGCAGATCGGGTCCCTGCGACCAGGTGTCGGTCGCCGGGTCGTAGATGCCCACGTCCCCGGTCCAGACCTTAGTCTCCGCCTTGATCCAGTAGGTTCCGCCGGCCACGAGTAGCTTCCCGGCGACGATCCCGCACACCTGGCCGCCCTTGCCGATGGGCATCTTCGCGCGCGGCTCCCACTTGAGCGTCTGGGCCCACGACATACCAGTGACCACGAGACTGAGTGCCAGCACCCAGGCGCAACGCCCGGTTGGGGTCATGCTCGATCTTCCTCTCGCCTCACGGCGCATCGTACGGCTGGACTTCCACGAAGTTGACTGCCAGCTCCTGCTCGGCCGGGCCACCCGCCTCCGTCTCACCCGACCAGTCGGAGATGGCCAGTTGCGCCTCCGGCCCCTTGGCCCGAAACACAACCCAGTGGTAGTTCATCCACGCCCGGGTGGTGGCATCGAAGCGGCCCTCGTGGTGGCTGTAGCAGTTGGCGAACACGTGCTGGAACGAGATGCCGGTCTGGACCTCGGCATTGGTCACCCGCAGCGTCAGCGCATGCTTCTGCTTCACCGACAGGTCGCGATAGTCGGCAGAGAACATGCGGGCGGAGTAGAGACGCCCCGGCTGCAGGCCGCGCACAGTCTGGGAGACGGTGTTGGGCCGCGTCGCACTGCGCTTCATCCACAGTACGGTGTTCCCCTGGCTCGTGCGCGGATAGCGGCCCTGCAGCCAACTGAAGCCCTCCATGGTCCGGGCCTCGATGCCGCCCCCCTCCGCCGGCGAGACCGACCAGCCCAGGAGCCCCTGCTCGAAGTCGGGGTTCTGGATATGCGACAACGCATAGGGGTCGGCGGTCAGCGGCGTGCTCCGGCCCTCGATGCAGTAGTGGCGGAACAGCTTGCCCATCCATCGCACGGTCTCTTCGTCCGCATAGCTCGACAGGTAGGACATGACACCGTACAGGCCGAAGCATGCGGGGTCGTTGGCCAGCAGGTTGAACTGCATGTCCAGGTAGGCCTTGTAGTTGACGCCCGGGTCGACATCGAGGCTCTCCGGCGGCTGGGAGAAGTCGCCCAGACAGACGATCATGTGGTTCTCGGCGCCGGGCATCACGGTCCGCCATTCCTCGATCGAGCGGCTCAGCGTGCCCTGCAGATATGCGCGCGCCGCAATCGCGGTACGCTGCTCGGGCAGGTAGCGCTCACAGGCGAAGCGCCACCCGGCGTCCATTACGGCCTGGATGAACTCGCGGCTGCCCGTCGCGCCGAACATCGGCCCGCAGTAGGGGTAGAAGCTCTTGGTGGCCAGCGCCTCGCTCTTTCCCATGCGCCGCACCGCGGCGGTCCATGCTGCGTAGCGGGGGCCCTCGCCACTGCCGAACTCGTCCGCGATCACTCCGTCGAAGCGTGGGTCAGCCATCCCCTGGTGGGTCGACCAGTACCGCTCAGCCTGGTCGGAGGTCGGCACCGGTTGTGCCCCGATCCCCGGCACCCCACACTGCACGAACCACTGCTTGCCCTGCTGCTTCCACAACTCGAGATAGGGCATCTGGCCCCGGTTGCCGCTCCCGACCATCACATTGATGTTGGGCAGCACGTGCTTGCCCAGGAACTCCCAGTCATACTTGCCGTATTCCGTGACGTGCGGGTCGGCCCCGAAGCAGGCATAGACGAGCTCGGGGATCGCCCGCACTGTGATGCGGTCCAGCATCCCGCCGCCCCGCGCTCCGACGGACAGTCCGTGCGGACCTGCCGGGAGCCGCGTCATGGATTCGTGGGTCTCCAGGTCCTCCAGCGTCTGGACGCACTTGCCGTCCACGAGCACGTCCACCGGCGCCGCGGGGCCGGCAAAGGCACCGGCCGCGATGTACACCCACCCATCGCGGGGGTTGGCAAACGCGAACTCCAGGCGGCTGCGGACCGGTGGCGACTTGACGTCCAGCAGCTCCGTGACCAGGTTGTTGAGGACCCGTGCTTGCGGCGCCGTCTTCCACACCGGGGTCTGCGGCCACCGGAGAGCGCACGTGGACGGCTTGCCGATCGGGGCGCCGTCCGGCCCGAGGGCCTGCGCGGTGATCTCATAGTCGCCGGGGACGGGCGCCGGGACGCGGAAGGTGGCCTCGGTCTGGAGCTGAGTAGGCGCCAGCGCGACTTCCAGCGCCTGCAGGGGCGCACTCGCCGCCGCCTGACGGAGGGCCAGCCTGGCCTTCGCGCCGGCAGGCAACTCGCCGAGACCACGCAGGTCCATCCAGGCCACAACCGACCGGCTGAAGGCGTACACCGTCGGGCGCAGGGCGATCTCGCCGGTGAGACGTGTCGTCCGATAGTGCGTCGCGATCTCGTCCGCCGACAGGGCCCGCCCATACACCCGGACCTCGTCGAGCATGCCCTTGAAGTGGGCGCCCCGCGTGTACTCGGCATCACCGGCGCTGGCTCCCATCAGGAAGGCCTTGCCCGCGCCGATCGTCGGGCTCTTGGTCTGCTGCGAGGCGGCGAGGACACCATCCACATAGAGCCGGAGCACCTGGCCATCAAAGCTGCCCACGACGTGGTGCCAGGCCCCGGGGCTCACCGCGGCCTTGCAGTTGTTCCCCCCGCCGGAGATGTACCACCAGCACTGCCCATCGACATAATAGGTGAGGCTGTAGCTCGCGAAGTCCTTGCCGACGATCCCCGCCTCCCCCGAGCCCGGGATCGCTTCCGGGAAGACCCAGGCTTCGAGGGTTGCGGCGCTCGTGAGGCCGAGGCTTGCGCCCGTCCCGCAGTCGACGGTGTCGTCCTGCCCATCGAACCGCAGGGCAGACCCGGTACCCACGCGCACCCACGACGCTCCGTGCACCGTGCCGTCGTTGCCGTTGCCGGTCCGGTCGTGGAGCACGGTGCCTTCGCCTTCGTCGAAGTCCCAACAGGCAACCAGGCCCGCCTCATCGGGTGCGGCGCAGACGACACGCGCGACGAGCAGCAGCAGCATAGCAATCAGCGGCATGGTGGTCTCTCCTTGCGTGGGTGCCACTCCAGAGCCGTTCTGGCGTGGCCTCGCGGCCGGAGAACGGCGTTTCGGCCGCTGCTCCGGGTTGCGCGTGGGGTCGGCGCCGACAAGTGCCGCCGGCCCCTTCGGCGCCATCGGGGCCGACACCTGCCGAGCCTGCGGGAATACTGCGCGGCCGGAAGCGGCCCCCCCGCCCGGACCGCCAGGGGAGGTGCCCGGCGGTACTCCGGCCAATTGCACATCCGCCAAGTCTCGCGAACCGAGAGAGATGGCGGGCGCCATCGATGCCACGCCCGGGCGGCCCGCGAGACGCCAACCCGACTGGCAACCTCGGGCCGATGTGGTGCCCGCGACAGGAGAGAGGCGTATGCTGGTCCGATCGATCGCAGCCGTGCTGCTGTGCCTGCTCGTTGCGGCAGCCGCGGCACAGCAGGACACCGCTCTGCCCAATGGCGACTTTGAGCAGGTCGGCGCGGATGGCGTGCCGAGCGAGTGGAAGGCCTTCGGCCCGCGCAACTGGGAGCTGAGCCCCGAGGCCGCCCACGGGGGTCAGGTGGGGCTGCGCATGCGGGTGTGCGACCGCCAGCAGTGGCTGCGGCAGCAGCGTCCCGGCCTGCCGCCGCGAACCTGCCTGGTATCGGGCTGGTTCAAGGCCAACGCCGTGGCGTGCGGGCCCGCGAAGGAAGAGCATATCCGCCTCTACGTGCATCTCCTCTACGAGGGCCGGCCCTACTCCGACGGTCTCCAGGCGTACCGCGACATCCCGGCCGGCACCTACGACTGGCGGCGGTTCGCGGTGCGGGTCGTGCCGAACCCGGCGTGGAAGGCGTCCGAGCTGTGGGTCACCGTCACCGGCCAGTTCCACGCCGGTGAGCTGTCCGTCGACGACATCGCAGTCTCAACACCCGCAGGTGCCGGAGGTGCTTCTGTGCTAGATTGGGAGAACGGGGCCAAGCCGATTGTTGTTACCGATATGAGCCAGTGTCAGCCGGCCACAGCGCTTGCCGACCACCGCGCCAAGGGCAAGTGGAAGGTGCTCGACTACGAGAGCGGGCCCTACACCGGCAAGCTGATCTCCGCCAACTACGAGTCCGGCGCGCCTCCCGTCGCCCTCCCGCTCCCGGTGAAGGGCTGGCACGCGATCTATGTCGGCGTCCTCGAGGGGAGGGCACGGCTCAAGCTGGCCTCGGACCCAGCCTACGTCGGGCGCGTGCGCAGCCAGGGCCCGCTCGAAGAGGTGTTCTTCAAGGCCGCAGCTCTCGACGGCGATACCCTCCGGATCGCCCAGCAGACGGGGGGCACTGGCGAGGAGTGCGCGGTGGCCTATGTCAAGCTCGTGCCACTCACCGCAGAAGAGGTCACGCGCCTGCAACAGGACCGCCGCGACTCGACGACCCGTCGCATCGCCTCCAGCATCGACGGCTTCAGCTACATCTACAGCAAGGGGCCGGTTACGGTCGAGGAGCTGCTCGAGGAGGTCGAGGAATACCGCGACTCGGACATCGGCACCGTCTATGTGTGCGTCGGCGGAGCCGAGATGGTCAACTATGCCTCGCGCTACGGCACCGTCTGCGGGGTCGTCGACGGCCGGCTGATCGACGTGTTTCCGCGTGCCGGTGACCGCATCTACTCCGAATCCGTCCTGGCGATGATGAAGGCCAACATCAACCCGACCCGCGTTCACATTGAGGGTGCCAAGAAGATGGGGCTGAAGGTTCACGCCAGCATTCGCCCCGGCGCGTGGGAATACTCGCCGAACATGGAGGAGTTCTTCGCCAGCCCGTTCTACCGCGCCCACCCCGAGTGGCGCTGTGTCGATCGCGACGGCACCCCCGTCTCGCGGATGAGCCTCGCCGTACCCGAGGTGCGGCGCCACCTGATCGACGTCCTGCGCGAGGCCGTCGAGTTCGGCGCCGACGGCGCCAACCTCATCTTCGTGCGCGGCGTGCCATATGTGCTGTGGGAGAAGCCATTCTGCGACCTGTTCCGCGAGACCTACCACGAGGACGCCCTCCAGGTGCCCGAGAACGACGAGCGCATCACTCGCCTGCGCGTCCAGGTGATGACCGACTTCATGCGCGAGGTGCGTGCCATGCTCGATGCGGAGCAGGCGCGACGCGGTGCGGGGCCTCGCCTCGACATCAGCGCCTTCGTCCTCGCCAACGAGGCGGACAACATGAAGTACGGAATCGACGTGCGGGGCTGGGTCGAGGCCGACCTGCTCGACGAGCTCTCACCCTATCGCGGGGCCGGCGGAGGTACCGCCAAAGACTACGACCTCGCCTTCTTCAAGCAGGTGTGCGAGAAGCGACAGATCCCCTGGCGCCCGACCGTCATTGCCTGGAGTGCCCCCCAGATCGATGACCTGATGCAGCTTGCGGTGCGCTACTATGATGCCGGCGCCAGCGGTCTGACGCTGTGGGACGGTAACTCGCTGGCCAACCACACCGCGAAGTGGGCGGTTGTCTCGCGCCTGGGCCACGTCGAGGAGCTCCGCCGCCGCGCCGAGGAGGGCGCTCCGGCTGCAACCTCGCTCCGCATGCAGCGAGTGGGCGGCGTCGCTGTCGGCGGCCGCTACAGTCCGAACTGGGGTTACTAGGAAGAGGCGCGGGGCGCCCCCCCCTACCATGAGAGCGAGGACACAATGACTGCGCAGACTGCCGCCGAGCTGTGCCACCGGATCATCGCCAACATCGAGCACGTCATCGTCGGCAAGCGGAGCGCTGTCGAGCACACGATCGTCGCCCTGATGGCCGGGGGGCACGCCCTCATCGAGGATGTGCCCGGGGTCGGCAAGACCATGCTGGCGCGCTCGCTCGCGCTGAGCATCGGCGGCAAGTTCCAGCGCATCCAGTTCACGCCCGACTTGCTCCCCACGGATGTGACGGGCGTGTCGATCTACGACCAGGGCACCCGGCAGTTCGAGTTCCGCCGCGGGCCGGTGTTCGCCAACATCCTGCTGGCCGATGAGATCAACCGCGCCACCCCGCGTACCCAGTCGGCGCTGCTCGAGGCGATGGAGGAGCATCAGGTCACCCAGGACGGCGTCGCCTATCCCCTCCCGGACCCCTTCATGGTCATTGCCACGGAGAACCCTCTCGAATATGAGGGCGTCTACCCGCTGCCGGAGTCGGAGCTCGACCGCTTCCTGCTGCGCCAGAGCATCGGCTACCCCGACCGCGAGCAGGAGAAGGCAGTCGTCCGCCAGCAGCTCATCGCTCACCCGGTCGAGACGCTGGGGCCGGTCACGACCCCGGAGGAGATCAACGCCGCCCGCCAGACGGTGCGCGCGTGCCACGTGGCGGACGAAGTCTATGACTACGCAATGGATGTCATCGAGGGCACGCGCTGTGCAGAGGGGCTGCGGCTGGGCGCCAGCCCCCGCGGGACCCTGGCCCTCATCCGCTGTGCGCAGGCGATGGCGACGCTGCGCGGGCGCGACTTCGTCTCGCCCGACGAGGTCAAGGAGCTCGCCCCCGCGATCCTCGGGCACCGCGTCATCCTGCGGCCGGAGCTGCGCATGGGCGGCCAGAGCGCGGGAGAGCTGATCCGGCGCCTCCTCGAATCCGTCGCGGTGCCGGCCTGAGCACGTTGACTCGGCCGCGGAAGAAGCCACCGAACGACCATGGGCACCTACTCGGCAACCGGCATCACACTCCTGACCCACAAGTTCAAGGGAACCGAACGCGTGGCCGTGTTCTATACCCTCGAGCGGGGCAAAGTCGAGGCCCTGGTCAGTGGGGTCGGGAAGCCTGCCAGCAAGCTGGCTCCCGCCGTCGAGCCCCTGACGCTCTCGCGGCTGTTCCTCGCCGAGGGTCGGACCCTCGACCGGCTGACCCAGTGCGAGGTGCTCGACACCTTCTACGACCTGCGCAAGGACCTGCAGCGCCTGGCCCTGGCCTCGTACTGCGCGGAGCTGGTGGCCCAGACCACCGAGCCGGGCCTGGCGGAGCCGGGGGCGTTCGAGGCCCTGCGCCAGACGCTGGCGGCGATGGAGTTTACCAGCCAGCCCGACCTGATCACGTGGGCCTTCGTGGTCAAGTACCTCCACCTGCACGGCCTCGGGCCCGTGCTCGAGGCCTGTGTGGCCTGCGGCGCGCAGCCGGTGGCGGGCACCCGCTACGTGGCCGCCCTCGGGGGCTGCGTGTGCGCTGACTGCGCCACCGCGGGCGACGCCGGTGTCCTGCTTGCGCCCCCGGCCCGCAGTGCGATGCAGACGATGGCGCAGATGGAGCCCGCGCGCCTGGACCGGCTGCGCCTCGACGCCGGCACGCTCGGCCAGGTCCGCGAGATCCTCCGCCGCCATCTGCGCCACCACGTGGGCATCACACTCAAGAGCGAGACCTTCCTCGAGAAGCTGGCCAGGACTGCCGCGCACAGCCACCAGAGCCCCCGGCCGGCCGATGGCTGATCGACCCCGATACGCGGTTGAGCTTGCCGGGGCACATGTCGTATACTGGCACCACGCTGTTTCGCACGGTCCCGTCCGGTGCATGGTTTGGCTCGGGAGAGGGGGGATGCGGGCCCAATCCACGGTAATATGTACGGAGGTTCCCAATGCACGGTAGGCGCGTCATGGTCCTGGGGGCGGCCGGGAAGATGGGCAAACACCTCGTCCCGCGGCTGCTCGAGCGGGGCTACCAGGTGGACACCCTCGCCCGCTTCAGCGACCCCCGGGTTCGCGAGCAGTTCGCAGCCCTCGGCGTCCGCATGTTCCAGTGTGACCTGAGCAACGAGACAGCCCTCCAGGACGTCCCCACCGATTACGACTATGTCTACAACATGGCCGGCATCAAGTTCGGCTCCGGGGCGCAGCACCGCTACACGGTCGAGTTGCAGGTCATGGCCGTCGGCAGGATCATGGAGCACTTTGCCGGCGCCAGCGGGATCATGTATGCCTCCAGCGGCAATGTCTACCCCGACACGGTTGATGGGTGCAGCGAGGAGGACGCGCCCCATCCCCCCAGCTTCTATGGCGTGAGTCGCCTGGGAGCCGAGTGGATGACGGAGTACTTCTGCCGCCGCAGCAACACCCCCGCGCTCATCCAGCGCATCTTCTACGCCTACCACGAGGAGTTCGGTGTCCCGACCGACATCGCGCGCCAGGTCCGCGATGGCGAGGAGATCGACATCACCACCGAGTACGTCAATGTCATCTGGCTCAGCGACATCCTCGACCTGATGATCGACTCCATGCGGCTGTGCGCGGTCCCCTGTGAGGTTCTGAACATGACGGGCCTGGAGAAGATCGCCGTCGTGGACATCGCCCGCAAGCTGGGCGAGCTGATGGGCAAGGAGCCGCGCTTCACGGGCACGCCGAAGGGTACCAGCCTGCTCGCGAACGCCGACAAGATGCGCCGCCTGCTCGGCGCTCCCGCGACATCCCTCGACGAGGGGCTGGCGCGGCTGGCGAAGTCCGTGATGGCCTACGAGCATCCGCTGGACCATCCCACCGAGTGGGAGAAGCGCGACAAGTTCGGGGAGAAGGCCTGAGTGATGGTCCCGAGCCATCACCAGATCATCGTCGCCGACGCCCGCGTGATGCCCGAGGTCGCCGACGAGAGCATCGATCTCATCGTCACCTCACCCCCGTACTGGTCCATCAAGGACTACGGGCACCCCGGTCAGATCGGGTTTGACCAGACCTACGAGGAGTACCTCGCGGCACTCGGCGGCGTCATGGCCGAGTGCCGGCGCGTCCTCAAGCCCGGCTGCCGCTTCGCACTCAACATCGGCGACCAGTACCTGCGCGCCTCCGAGCACGGTCGCTACCGTGTGCTGCCCATCCCCGCCGACCTCTCCCTCATCGGCCGCCGGCTCGGCTTCGACTTCATGGGGGCCATCATCTGGCGGAAAGTCTCCACCACCAAGACCACCGGCGGTGGAGTGTGGATGGGGTCGATGTACTACCCCAAAGACGGTCACGTCACCTACGAGCACGAATACATCCTGCTGCTGCGCAAGCTGGGGGACTGGGAGCCACCCGCCGATGCGGAGGCGAAGGAGCGGAGCCGGCTGACGAAGGAAGAGCGTTCGGCGTGGTTCCGTGGGGTGTGGGACGACATTCCGCCGGAGCGCCAGAACGGGCACAGCGCGATGTTCCCGGTTGAGCTGCCGCGCCGCCTGATCAAGATGTACTCGTTCTGGGGGGAGACGGTGCTGGATCCGTTCATGGGCAGTGGCACGACCGCCTATGCCGCGGCGCTCGAGGGGCGCAACTCGATCGGCTATGAGATCAACCCCGAGTTCGAGCCCCTCATCCGCAGCCGCCTGGGTGCCTCCGGGCTGACCCTCCCCGGCATCGACGAGCCCATCGCCGTCGAGCTCATCCACCCTTCCCGGTAGCACACGCCCCCCGCCCGTACTGTGCCGCCGTCTCCACCATCGCCACGTAGTTGCGCACCGTCAGGTCCGTCAGGACCTCGGTATGCGGCGAGGCCGTCGGGCACAGGATGTAGCCACCCCCCGCGGCCGCGTCGTCGATGGCCTGCTTCACTACGTCCACGAGCCGGGGCGTCGGCAGGGCGTAGATGTCGCCAATCTGGATGTTCCCCTCCAGGCACACCTGCCCGCCGATCCGACGCTTCGCGTCCGCGAGCGGGACATCCCCCAGCGGCGGGGCCTCGATCGGGTGCAGCACATCCGCAATCTGCACGAAGTCCTCCAGCACGGCATCGAGAGGGCCATGGCAGTGCACATGCACACACTTACCGGCTGCACGGAGCCTACGGACGATCTGCCGCTCCGGCTCGACGCACAGCTCGCGGAAGTCGCGAGCCCCATGCAGCGGCGGGGTTACATACTCCTCCCCCGACGTCGCAAACACCGGGCCGACCCCGGCGGCCACCAGCGCATCGACCCGGTCCAGGAGGCGTTCGAGGAACATGTCCACCAGCCGCCGGATCGCAGCCCGCTCCTCGATGCTCCAGATCGCCAACAGCTCGGACCCCATCAGGTCGTGGACATACCCGATCGGGGCGCTGCCAAATGAGACCGCCACGATCCCGCGATCGCCCATCCGCCGGTCGAGGTCATGAAAGCCCGTCGGGTCCACGCTCGTCAGCGGGACGTATGGGACGGAGGAGACCTTCGCGAGGTCATCGAGCGTCTTGACCGCAAACTCGATCTGCATCCCGGGGAGGCCCCGCTTGCTGCTCAGGTGCCGCGTCCGCAGGTCCCCTCCCGGCGTGTGGGTCGTGGTCACCGTCTCGACCCAGTCATCCCGCTCAATCCGCTCCGAGGTGCTGGTCAGAGCGTCGGTGAGCGACAAGAACGGGCCGGAGGGCGCGCCCCACGATTCCACGTAGTCGCCGTGGGCGGCCACGACATCGATCAGCGGTCCGTAGCTCGGGTGGCGCGTCGCAACCCACTGGGAGTCCCATGCGCGCACCCCGCGCACCTGGATCGGCACTCGGTCGGGCTCGCCAAGCTGCATGGCACTGAGGAGACGTTCGCGGGAGGTCATCGGCATCACCTGGCCGAAACTAATCCGGCTATGTCCGGCGTAGGTTCGTCATCTTTCCGCGCGCACCTGCGGCCGCTCTTCCAGCGCGGTGCCGGCCTGGCACAGTACCCACTCCACCCACCTGAAAGCGATTAGCCATGTCTGGCCTACGGGGCGCCGAGCTCATCCGCACCGTCTCCGAGCACACACCACCGGCCGGGGGCCTGTCGTTCTGGTGGCTGGGGCAGCACAGCGTCATCCTCAAGCTGGCCGGCCGCGTCTTCTATCTCGATCCCTACCTGAGCCCCTCCCCGGCCCGCCAGGTCCCTCCCCTGCTAACACCGGAGGAGGTCACGAACGCGGACTGGGTGCTCTGCAGCCATGACCATGCGGACCACATCGACCCCGACGCCATTCCGGGGATCGCCCAGGCGAGCCCGCACGCGCACTTTGTCGCCCCCCGGCCGGCGCACGAGCGCATGCTCAGTCTCGGCGTGGACAGCAGACACCTGGTCGGCCTGGACGATGGCGAGGTGTTCGGGGAGGCCGGTCTCAAGCTCACCGGCGTCAAGGCCGCCCACGAGTTCTTTGATCGCGTCCCCGGTGCGGGACACCCCTACATGGGCTGGGTCATCGAGGCCGGCGGCTGTAGCGTGTACCACTCCGGCGACACGCTGTGCTATGAGGGGCTCCTCACCGCCCTGCGGCGGTGGGAGCTGACGGTCGCCTTCCTACCCATCAATGGCCGGGATGCGGTGCGCTTCCGCGCCGGCTGCATCGGCAACATGACCTACCAGGAGGCCGTCGACCTCGCCGGCCATCTCCGTCCTCGCCTGGTCGTCCCCACCCACTATGACATGTTCACCACCAATGCCGAGGACCCACAGCTCTTTGTCGACTACCTGACAGCCAAGTTCCCCGGGGTGCAGTGGTGGGTCGGCAGCCCCGGGGAGACCGTCGATGTGACCGCGGCCCCCGGTGGATGACCCGCCGGCACGCGTCCACTACCAACCGCGAACTCCCGGAGGAGCACTGCCCATGGACTTCCCGCTGGACTACGAGCCTGAGATCGACGACCCCGTCTTCCGTGACGAGCTAGGTCCCTGGCTGCCGGATGAGATCTTCGACTTCCATTCCCACATCTACCGCCGGGAGGACATCTCATACACCAAGCGCGAGTCGCGCGACCCCTCGATGCCCACCGTCTGCGAAGCCTATCCGCTGGAGAACTACCTGGACTCGATGGGACGCCTGTTCCCGGGCAAGCGCCTCCACGCCCTGCTGTTCAACACGATCGACCCGTCCGCCGATCTGGTGGCTCAGAACGCCTACATCGCGGAGGCGATTCGTGACCCACGTCTGCATGGCCTGATGGTGGGAGGCATCGTCGATGACGAGGCATGGCTCGAACAGGAGCTGCGCGCCGGGGGGTTCCTCGGCCTGAAGCCGTACTGGAGCTATGTGACGAGCAAGTCGCAGGCCGATGTGACCCTCGAGGACATGATCCCCCCGGCGCAGCGGCGCCTCGCCGACCGTCTCGGCCTCATCCTCATGGTCCACATCCCCCGCCTCGGGCGCCTGGCCGACCCGGTGAACGTCACCGGCCTCCGCCACCTGTGCGACCAGTGCCCGCGCGCCCGCATCATCATGGCGCACTTCGGTCGGTCATACTTCCCCGAGGCCATCGGTGACCTGCAGGACCTGCCCTCGCGGGAGAACCTGTTCGTGGACTTCTCGATGGTCCAGGACTGGGAGACCTGCGAGATCCTGATCGACCGCTTCGGCCCCTCCCGCATCCTGTTCGGTCTCGACATGCCGGTGGCACAGGAGAAGGGCAAGCTCGTGAGTGCCAATGGACAGCGCCACTTCTTCACCAAGCGGATCCATCCGTGGAGCATCCACAACTCCGCCGGCAGCTACAAGATGCGCTGCACCTTCTTCGCCTACGAGATCGTCCGCGCCTTCAAGAAGGCCGCCGAGCGCTGCGGGCTGAGCCACGACGAGGTGCGCGCCGTGTTCCTCACCAATGCACTGCGACTCGTCGACGAGGTCCGCCACCGACTGGCGTAGCTACCGGCGTAGCACCGAAGTCGATGCCATGAGGGCGTGGCCCGGAAGTCGGACACGCGCCCCTCGGCGCCCTCGCGGATGTGGGCGCGGCTTCCAGCCGCTCCTACACGGCACCACTGCGTGTGCGGGATCAGCGCGGCTGGAAGCCGCGCCACCACGAGTCCCGCGACAGGCCCATGCGGACGTGGATTGCGGACCGGGGCACCATCGGGTCGGGTGGCGGGGCCTTCGTCACTGTGCTGCCTCCACCATGTCCTGGTAGGCATGCAGGCTGCCGCCGAGCACCTCTTCCACCCGCACACTGCGCCCGCACAGCGCCGACTCGAGCACCGCGTAGATGATCGCGATGGCCCGCAGGCCCTGCGCCCCATCCGCTTCCGGCGCGCCGCCCGACCGGATCGCCGCAACGAGGTCATACACCTCGGCCGCAATCAGCTTGCGGTCGGTGGCTACCCCCTCCAGCTCGTACCGGGCCGGTCGCTCACCAAACAGCCGGGTCTCGATCTCCGGGAGGCAGTAGTTGCCAAGCTGCGCCCGCAAGTCATCGCCGCTGAGCTGCCCGTCACCACACCGCACCACCACCGGCTGCCCGGAGCGATCCGACGGCGCGTCCAGTGTCCCCGCAGTGCCCAGCACCAGGCGCCGGAACGCCCCCTCCCCCACACTGGCGAAGTGAACGGTCCAGTGCCCCTGAGCGCCACCCGCGAACTCCAGCAGGGCGGAGAAGGCATCCTCCGCGTCCACCTGCACGTCGACCTCGGTTCCGTCGAACTCCTTGCCGTGGCGCTCGCCCTGGACAAGCTGGGCCCGGGCGCACACACTCTCCAGCGGCCCCAGCAGGTACTCGAGCATGTAGGCCTGGTGGATGGCGACATCGAGCAGCACGCCGCCCATCGCCAGGCGGTGCCGCCATGCCGTCGCCACGATCCCCCCGCCCGGCATGATCGATAACTGCAGCGCAAAATGGGGGTCACCGATCAGGCCGCCATCGATGCACGCGCGCGCCAGGCGGTTCATCGGGTCATGGCGATTGTTCTCCGCGACCGCCAGCTTGCGACCGCTGCGCACAGCAGCGTCCACCATCCGCTGCCCCCGCGCCACGGTCACTGCCAGCGGCTTCTCGCACAGGACGTGCAGTCCCGCCTCGAGGAGTGGCACGACAATCCCGTCATGCGAGCGCGGATCGGTCACCACATCCACCAGTTGCAGGTCCGGCTGTGCGGCGAGCGCCTGATCGACGCCGGCGTAGACCGCGGGGCGGCTGCCGAGCAGCCCCTCCGCTTCCGCGGCCACCCGCTGCGCCACCTCCTCCCGCGAGTCGCACAGCCCCACCAGCCGGATTGTCCCTGGTGCGACACGCTCGAGCTCGCCCAGACCCCGCACGTGGCGCGCCCCCATCATCCCACAGCCGATGACCAGCAGGTTGACCGGTGCCATGAGTACCCTCGTTCGCTCGGATTGGTGCTGGAAGAGCGGCCGGAAAGCCGTCTTGAGGCCGCGAAGCTACGCCAGAATGGCTTAGGGCGCCGGCCGGATGTGGCCTCTTCGGCCGGCCCCCTAGCCTGCGGCCTCGCGCGCCGCGTTCAGAACCCGCATGAATTCGCGCATCCACGGGGTGTTGTCGTGGAAGGTCCGCGCGCTCACGATGTTCTCGTCGACGACCACTGGCTGGTCGACGTAGGTGGCCCCACACACCTCGGCATCGAAGCGGCACTTGGCGACCGTCGTGATGGTCTTCCCCGCGATGACCCCTGCCCGGGCAACGATCTCGATCCCGTGGCAGACGACGGCAATCGGCTTGCCGGTCTCCCCAAAGTGGCGCGTGATCCGCATGAGGTCCTCATCGTAGCGGATGTACTCCGGTGCCCGCCCCCCCGACAGCACCAGGCCCAGGTACTCATCCTCGCGAATGTCGGAGAACGCGATGTCGGAGTTGAACACATAGCCCTTCGACTCGACCGTGATGTCCCAGTCCGGGTGACCGTCGTGCTGCACGAGGTGATAGGGGCGCTTCTCCGGCGCAGCAACCAACACCTCATAGCCGTCCTCAGCGATCCGGTAGTACGGGTACAGGGTGTCGGTGACCTCGGCGGCATCGCCAATGACCAGCAGGACCTTCGGCATCGTAGTGACTCCTTTGTCGGCGGCCAGAGCGCGCTGTGCCGATCACGCCCGCGACAGCACACTTCGCCGCCCGGCCGGATGCGGCTGGGGCGAGTAGTACAACCGTACATGCTGCCAGTGACTGTGGCATGCGACTGGCGGGGCCGGGGCCCGTGAAGCGGGACGGTCGCCGCGTAGGTCGAGCGTCTCGCTCGACAAGCCCCGCCGACCGGGACGGTCGGCCTACGCGTCTGCGGCTCGTTCCTCGCCGCAG